>CAZOQY010000102.1:0-5868 GCA_964581835.1 uncultured Streptomycetaceae bacterium
ATCGAGTCGATCAAAGGCATCCCGCTCTACGACGGCGACCTGGAAGCAGCCTCGGGCATCCCGCCGGCGGTCACGGCGCTGAAAGACAGGATCGCGGCGGCGGACGGGCTGCTGCTGGTCACGCCCGAGTACAACAATTCCATTCCCGGCGTGTTCAAGAACGCGATCGACTGGCTGTCGCGGCCGGCCGACGACATTCCCCGGGTATTCGGCGGCAAGCCGGTCGGCATGATGGGCGCGTCGCCGGGCCGTTTCGGCACGCTCTCCTCGCAAAGCGCGTGGCTGCCGGTGCTGCGGGCCCTGGGCGCCCAGCCGTGGTTCGGCCAGACGCTGTATCTGGGCGGCGCGCACAAGCTTTTCGATGCGTCGGGCAACCTGGCCGACGAGGATTCGAAAAAGCGGATCCAGGCCTACGTTCGGGGATTTTCGAATTACGTCAGCAAAGCCTGAAAGGAAGCGAGATGACAAGCGAGATGACATCGGAAGCCGTCAAAGGAAGCTGCCTGTGCCGCTCGGTGACGTTCGAGATCAAGGGGCCGCCGTCGGCTTTCCGCTATTGCCATTGCAGCCGCTGCCGCAAGGCGACCGGCGCCGCGCACGCCGCCAACATCTTCGTGCCGCAGGACCAGTTCGCGTGGTCGGCCGGCGAATCCCTCGTCAATCACTACAAGGTGCCCGACGCGAAGTTCTACGCGGTCCATTTCTGCACGCGCTGCGGTTCGCGCGTGCCGCACCTGATTCGCGAGCGCAACGAGTTCCTCGTCCCGGCGGGGCTGCTCGACGGCGACCCGGCGGCGCGCCCCCAGCACAACATCTTCTGGGACTCGAAGGCGCCGTGGCTCGTCGAGACGACGGTGCTGCCCAAGTTCCCCGAGCGCCCGTGATCCGCTGCTGCCCGCTCCTGCTGGCCGGCATCCTGTTCGCCACCGGCGCGATGGCGCAGCAGGCGCTGACGGCCGAGGCGACCTGCAACCTGTCGCAGATTCCCGCCGGCGCCGTGCGCGTCGAGGTGCCGCAATCCCCGCCCCTGTTTCATTACCCCGACCCCCGCGCGGTACCGAAGGACTATTCGGGCTGCCTCAACACCTGGCTCGAAGGCAACGTCCGCGCGATGCAGGCGAGATTCAACCAGGGAAAAGTCGTCTGGTTCCGGGTCGGCGGCAACGACGTCTTCTGCGAATATGAAAACGACCGCGTGGTGAAGCAGCTCGTATCCGAAGACCTGCGACGCCAGATGGCGCAGGCCGGAATGATCAGCAACTACTGCCCGCCCGGCGAGGAGCTGGTGCCGTCGAAGTGGCGGTGACGGCGGCGGTGCCCCACAGCCCTCCATTGAAAGATTGCCCATGGCCTCCGAAAAGAAACTGAAATCCACCGGCCGCAAGCGTGCGCCGGCAAAGCGCATGCCGAAGAAGGCGGCCGCCGGCTCCCGCGGCATCGAGCCGCAGGGGACGCCGCTCGACGCGGGCGCAGGCGAAGTCGCCGAGGCCTGCCGCCGCATCGCGCAGGAAGGCGGCGTGGTGCTCGGCGCCTACCGCGAGCCGCTGGGCGGCAATCCCGTGGTGTTAGCGGCGTTGCCGATCGGCAAGGTCGAGCCCACCCCGTTCCAGCGCGACCTGTCCGAGGCCCACCACAAGAAGCTCGCCGGCGTGATGGACAAGACCGGCCTGTTCCTCGATCCGATCATCGCCATCACCGCGCCGGACGAGGGTTTCTGGACGCCCAACGGCCGCCACCGGCTCGCCGCGATGCAGCGCCTCGGCGCGAAGGCGATCACGGCGCTGGTCGTGCCGAAGCGCGAGATCGCCTGGCAGATCCTCGCGTTGAACACCGAGAAAGCGCACAACCTGAAAGAGCGCTCGCTCGAGGTGATCCGCATCTACAAGGGCCTCATCGACGAGGACGGCGCGCGCCCGGAGACGGATTTCTCGTTCTACCTCGAGGAAGCCGCTCTGGTCAGCCTCGGGTTGTGCTACGAGAAGAAGGGCAATTTCGCGGGCAGTGCCTACGCGCCGATCCTGCGCAAGCTGCAAGCATTCTCCACCGAGCCATTACGAAAATCGATCAAGGCGCACGAGGCGGTCTCGGAGAAAGTGTTCGAGCTCGACGAACTCGTCGCCGCCGTGGTTGCGAAGTTGAAGGCGAAAGGCCTGATGAGCCCGTACCTGAAGACCTTCGTCGTCGCGCGCATCAATCCGCTGCGCTGGATCCAGGGCGACCTGCCGCCGTTGGACGACGTGCTGAAGACGATGCGCGACCGCGCGGCGAAATTCAACACCGAGAAAATAAAACAGGAAGATATCGTGGCCGCGGGCGGCGTCCGCGACGACGAGTAGGCGAAAGACCGCCCGCATGGACATGCACGGCGCCTGGCAGAAATTCAAGCGCCCCCGGGTCTGGATCCCGCTGGCGGTTTTCGCCGCCGCGTGGGCCTTCTACGAGTTCGAGCCGTTACGTCATCGTGACCTGACCTGGGAGTCCCCCGCAACGTGCGCGGGCGAGGACTCCGGGGCTTACTGGTCGGCGACTTTCACGACCAGCTGGGAAGGGCCGGTGTTCGTGATCCGCGCCACCGAGTACCCCAATTGCGCGGATCAGTTCGAAAAGGGGTCTGTCCACATCGTCGGTAACCGGGCGCTGCTGCGCATCCGCTACCACTCGCCCACCGGTGAATCCTTCGCGTGCCACTGCAAGCGTGTGACCGTCGCGCGGCTCGCCGGCCTGGAAAAGCGCGACTACAAGGTCGTGCGCATCAGCCTGCTGCCCTGGCCGTGACAGCGCACCGGACGACGAGCCGTAACCACCAAGCAATTCTATTTGAACCGCCAAGACGCCAAGAGAATCTATACGAAAATCGGCTATCCGTTGGCTGTCGTCAGCACTACACGCCTGACCCCATCTTTCAACAGGCACTCGCGAAAATTAATGAGCAAGCCGAGCCGGCATCCCATAGCTTTGAGATACGACATCAGCTGAGCTTGATGTATTGGTAGTAGTTTTTCCACCGCCTTTAGCTCAACCACAAGAGAATCGCGGACGAAGAAGTCCAGCCTCCCTTCTCCTATCAATCGACTCTTGTAGGAGACATTGATGGGTTTCTGCCGCTCGAAAGGTATTTTCCGAAGCCCGAATTCGACCGTCATTGCTTCCTCGTAGACGGTTTCGAGGAAACCGGGTCCCAGGATACGATGGACTTCAAGCGCCGCCCCGATGACAGCGTTCGCAGTCGTATCGACCTGAAGCGGCGGCTCGAACATCGACCTCCTCCTTGCCACTACTAACGAATATCCAGGAAAGAGGTTGACTGAGATTTTTGGATATAACTATTGTTTCTCTTGGCGTCTTGGCGGTTCAATTATTCTGTATTTTCATAGCGATTGAGGCTTACTGCGGCGGCAGCCCCACGTCCTTCACCACCTTGCCGTAGCGCTCGATGTCCTTCTTCACGCGCGCGTTGGTCGCCGCGGCCGGCATCGCGACGGCGTCCGCGCCGCCCACGGTGGCGTAGCGCTCCTTCACGTCGGGCAGCTTCAGCACTTCCGCGGCCTCCTTGTAGAGCCGGTCCACGACCGCTTTCGGCGTGCCCTTCGGCGCGAACAGGCCGACCCAGATCGAGGCGTCCACGCCGGGAATGCCGCCCTCCTGCGCGGTCGACCAGTTCTGCGTCTGCGGCGTGCGCTTCGCGGTGGTGATACCGAGCACCTTCACGCGTTTCGCCTCGAGGTGCGGCAGCACGCCGGGCAGGCCCGCGACGGTGAACGTCACTTCGCCGGTGGCCACCGCCGAAACCGCGGGCGCGCCGCCCTTGTACGGGACGTGCAGCGCCTGGATGCCGGCGGCGTGCACCAGCCACTCGGTGGCGATGTGGTTCACCGAGCCGGTGCCCGGCGACCCGAAGGTGAGTTTGCCGGGAGCGGCTTTCGCCGCGGCGACCAGGTCCTTGAAGCTGTTGATCGGCGACTTGACGTTGACCACCACCAGCATCGGCGCGTCGCTCACCATGAGGATGGAGGTGAAGTCCTTGTCGAAGTCGTACGGCACGGTCTTGAACATGTGCGGGTTGACCGCGAACTCGCCGGTGTGCGCCGACAGTAGCGTATAGCCATCCGGCGCGCCGCGCGCGGCGGTCTGCACCGCGATGAAGCCGTTGCCGCCCGGGCGGTTATCGACCACGAACTGCCAGCCGTGCCGCTCGGTTAGCTTGTTGGTCAGGATGCGCGTGGACGTGTCCACCACCCCGCCCGGCGCGAACGGCACCAGCACCCTTATCGGTTTCGTCGGGTAGTCCTGGGCGGTCGCCGAGAATGCCAGCGACAGTGACAGCAACGAGATCGTCAGCATTCGAATCATTTCCCCTCCTCAACCTTCAGATTCAAGATTCAAGTTTCAAGATGCAAGATAGAGGCAAGGCGCAATCCCCGTTCCGCTCCAGCCGAAGTGCCTTGTATCTTGCATCTTGTACCTTGCAACTCAGAAAAGATCGCGCCACTTGGCGCGTATCTTTTCCTGCAATTCCTTGCTCGCCTCCGCCACCTCGGGAAACTCGTGCAGATGGTCGTACGGCCGGCAGGCGTCGATGATCGCCTTCGACGTGAGCGGCGCGTCGTAGCGGTAGGCGACGAACATCGGATCGTTCTTCGAGCCCATGCCGCGCTGGATGATGTCGATGTCGGCGACCGGGTCGGTGCGCGTGGCGACAGCCCACATCACTTCCTGCAGGTTGGACGGGTCGATGTCCTCGTCCACTACCACCGAGTAGCGCGACATGTAGGCGCCGACGCCGCACTGGTTGAGGATGTGGCCCGCCTGGCGGGAATGGCCGGCGTAGCGCTGCCTGATCGCCACCACGTTGAACATGCGCGCGCCGCCGATCTCGTGCGCCCACACCGCCGCCACGTCCGGCACGCCGGCCGCGATCAACGCGTCGAACAGCAGCGCCGAACGCATCACCGCCTTGGAATAGGAATAGTCGTTGGGCGGCTTGGCCGGCGGGCTGCCCACCAGGATCGGGTCGTTCCGATAGTAGATGCGCTCGATCGTGACCGCCGGCGCCTTGTGCGCCTTGCCGGGATAGTAGCCGTGGAACTCGCCGAACGGCCCCTCGGTGCGCAGGTCGCCGGGATGCGCCCAGCCTTCCAGCACGATCTCGGAACCGGCGGGAAACGGCAGGCCGGTCAGCTGCCCCTTCACCACCGCCACCGGCTCCTTGAGAATCGCGCCGATGTAGTTGTACTCGCACATGCCGAACGGCACCTCGATGCCGGAGATGAGGTAGCCGAGCGGGTCGGCGCCGCACACGATAACAACCGGGAACGGCTTGTCCGCCTTCATGTATTTATCGTACTGGATGGCGCCGTGCTTGCCCGGCACCATGTCGAGGCCGACGTGGTTCTTGTCGAGCGCCTGGACGCGGTAAGTGCCGACGTTCACCCAGTCGGTGTCGAAATCCTTCGTGACGACGCAGCAGCCGGTGCCGATGTAGCGGCCGCCATCCTTCTCGTGCCAGAAGGGAGACGGGAAAGTGAAAAGATCCACCTTCCCGTCTCCCTGAATATTTTCAAAAGCAGGGGCGCTTTCAACGAACACCGGATCGTACTTCGGCGCTTCCCCCTGCCATTGCTTCGGCAGGCCCCGCAGTTTCTGCACCAGGCCGGTGTGCGATTTCTCGACGCCGAGGCGCAGCAGCGAGGACAGCCTGGCCGGACTGCTGGTACTGCAGGTGAGGACGCGGAAGCCTTTCGGGTAACCGGCGATCTCGTCGAACAGCAGCGCCGGCGGCGAATCTTTCTTGACGTTCAGCTCGCTGATCGCGCCCAGCTCCAGGTTCCAGTCCGCGCCGCGCACGTCGCGCACCTCGCCGAGCTTGCG
>CAZOQY010000102.1:5968-10002 GCA_964581835.1 uncultured Streptomycetaceae bacterium
ACAGGATTAACAAGATTCAATCGAAAGATCTTCTGTAGTTACGCTTTAATCTTGTAAATCTTGTTAATCCTGTCAATTTATGGTTTTGACGGGTTTCGACTGGAATTGCGAATCCTGTCTATTTTTTCCGCTTCTTCGCAGCGAGTTTAACCGCAGCGATGATTTCGGGGTAAGCCGCGCAACGGCACAGGTTGCCGGACAGGTAGTGCTTGATGTCGTCCTCGGACGGATCGGGCTTCTCGTCGAGCAGCTGGCGTGTCATCAGCACGAAGCCGGGCGTGCAGAACCCGCACTGGAAGGCGCCGGATTCGATAAAGGCTTCCTGTACGGCATCGAGCGCCGCGCCGCTTCCCGGCTGTTCCACCGTCCGCACGTCCGCGCCGTCCACGAACGGCGCCAAATACAGGCAGCCCGACACGGCCGTCCCGTTCACCAGCACCGTACAGCACCCGCACAACCCCTGCCCGCAGCTCTCCCGCGCGCCGAACAGCGCGAAGCGATTCTGCAGCAGCTCGACGAGGTTCCAGTGCGGCGCGACCTCTGCGCTCACCGACTCGCCGTTCAACTTGAAACGTATCGTTCTCATCGCTGCGCTCATATCAAACAACCAAATCAGCCACAGAGAACACAGAGTTCACAGAGAAAAATCGAAAACACAAGTCGATTATGCATTTTTAACTCTCTGTGTTCTCTGTGCTCTCTGTGGCTAATTGTCTTTTAGCGGGTTTCCGGCTTTCGCCCGCAGGGCGCGGTAAACCGCCTCGGCCGTGATCGGCAGCGTAGTGATGCGCACGCCGACGGCGTCTTCGATCGCGTTGGCGATCGCCGGCGACACGCCGAAGGTGCCGGACTCGCCGACGCCCTTCGCGCCGAACGGCCCGCTCGCCTGCGCGGCGTCCACCGCCTCGTTCTCCATGGCGGGCACGTCGAGCATCCCGGGTATCTTGTAATCGGCGAGCGACGGGTTCACGCACTGCCCGGTGCTGAACTCCATCTTCTCCGACATCGTGAAGCCCAGCTGCATCACCGCCGCGCCGGAGATCTGGCTCTCGACGATGTCCGGGTTGATCGGCCGGCCGACGTCGCAGACGTTGACGAGCCGCGTCACGGTGACGCGCCCGGTCTCGGTGTCCACCTCCACTTCCGCGCCGGTCGCGCCCACCATCCAGAACGGCGTCACGTTGTCGGACTGGCCGGTGTCGTGGTCGGTCGGTGTGTAGGTGGGCACGAAGCTGCCGGTGCCGACGATATTGCCGGCCTGCATGCCGTACTTCTTGCGGAACACATCGCGGATCGGCGCCGTCTCGACCGACAGCCCCACTTCCTGCGCCAGCGCGATCAGCTTCTGCCGCGCGTCCTCCGCCGCCAGCCTCACGGCGTTGCCCATGTGGAAGGTGGAGCGCGAGCCGAGCGTTGCCATGTCGTACGGCGTCACGTCGGTATCGGGGTGAACGACCGTGATCGATTCGATCGGGATGCCCATCACTTCCGCGACGATCTGCGCCATCGCGGTGTCCGACCCCTGCCCCATGTCCACCGTGCTGCAGTAGAGCGCGCAACTGCCGTCGGCGTAGAGATTGACGATCGCGACCGAAGTCGTCGGCGAGACACTCGCCTTGAAACCGAGCGCGATGCCGCGGCCGCGGCGCACCGTGCCGGTGCCATGGTCGAACGGCTTGCCCCAGCTCATCCGCGCCGCCGTGCGCTCCAGCACCTTCTCGATGGCGGCGTCCTTCATGACGGTGCCGGTCGCCTGCGGGCGGCCGTCGCGCAGGATGTTCCTGCGCCGGAACTCGACCGGGTCCATTTTCAGCTCGCGCGCGATCAGGTCGGTGTGGCTCTCGTACGCCCACACCAGTTGCGGAATGCCGAAGCCGCGCAGCGCGCCCGCCGGCGGCAGGTTGGTGTAGAGCGCGTACGAATCGATGTGCACGTTGTCGATGTCGTAGGGCCCCGGCGCGGTGAAGCCGGATTTCTGCGTGATGCGCGGCCCGATGTCGGCGTAGGCGCCGCCGTTCCACCACACCTCGCACTGCCGGCCGGTGATGCGGCCGTCCTTCGTCACGCCGCTCTTGATGCGCAGCGTCGCGGCATGCTTGGTGAGCGTGAAGAACTGCTCCTCCATCGTCAGCGAAATCTTGACCGGGCGCCCGGACAGGAGCGCGGCGGCGACGACCAGGGCCTCGAGCTTGATGTAGAGCTTCGCGCCGAAGCCGCCGCCCAGGTACGGCACCTTCACCCGCACCTTGTTCTCCGGCCAGCCGAGCAGCCGCGCGATCTCGATCCGCACGAACGACGGGCTTTGCGACGCGGTATGGATGGTCAGCGTGCCATCGCCCGGCACGGCGGCCGAGACGAACGGCTCCAGCGGCACGTGCAGCACCTGCTGCGTGCGGAAGGTGTGCTCGAACACGTGGTCGGATTTTTTGAAGGCGGCCTCCGCGTCGCCGCGGCGCATGTGGTAATCGAGCGCGATGTTGGTGTCGCGCCTGCCTTGCAGGTGCTTCAGGTCGGGGAAGGTGCCGGCCGGCTTGAGAACCTCATGCACGACCGCCTTCGAAGTCATCGCCTCGACCTCGTCGTACACCGCGGGCAGTTCCTCGTACTCGGCGACGATGCGGCCGGCGGCCTCCTCGGCGACGTGCGGGTCCTCCGCCAGCACCAGCGCGACCGCCTCGCCGGCGTAGCGCACCTTGTCGAGCGCGAGGATCGGCTGATCGTGGAAAGCCGGGCCGAAATGGGGATCGGGTATGACGGTGCGAACGTCCGCGCCGGTGATGACGCGATAGACGCCCTCGACCGCCCGCGCGGCGCTCGTGTCGAGACGCTTGATGCGCCCGTGCGCGACCGTGCTGCGGAAGATCTTCCCGTGCAGCATCCCCGGCAGGCGCAGGTTGTGCACGTACTCGGCGCGACCCGTCACCTTCGCCCGGCCTTCGAGGCGGGGGATCGATCGCCCGACGACGTTGCCTTTCTCCTCCGACCTCATCCCTCAGCCCTCATCCCTCGGCGCGAGCGCTGCGCGGATAGCTCGCCCGAGATAGACGCGCAGGAGCTCGCGCTTGTAGGCCGCCGACCCATGCGCATCGCCGATCACGCCGGCCTCGGCAACGGCGGCATCGCCGGCGTGCGCCAGCATGGCGTCGTCGATGCGAGCGCCGCGCAGCACGGCTTCCGCTTTTGCCAGGCGCGTCGGCACGTCGGTCGCCGCGCTGATCACGATGCGGGCGTCCTTGATGTGGGTGCCGTCCACCTCCAGCACTGCCGCCACCCCCAGCGCCGGCCAGTCGTCCGCCGAGCGCGTCGTGCACTTGAGGTACGCGGCCCGGCGCGCGCCCTGCTTCGGAACGATGACTTCGGCGATGAGCTCGCCGCGCGCGAGCGTCGTTTCCAGGTAACCGGCGTGCAGCTTCTCCAGCGGCAGCGTGCGCTCGCCTTTCGGGCCGACGATGACGACGCTCGCGCCGAGCGCGATCAGCACCGGCGGCAGGTCCATGTGGGGGTCGGCATGCGCGAGGTGCCCGCCGACCGTTGCGACGTTGCGCACGCGCACGTTGGACAGTGTTTTCAGCGCGCGGGTGATGACTGGCGTCGACTGTCGGACGACCGCCGACTTCTCGAGCGCGGTCAGCGTCGCCAGGGCGCCAATATGCAGCGCGCCGCCGCCGTCCCGGGTGATCTCGGCGTAACGCTGCTCGACCGACCTCAGGCTGACCAGCCGGGCCGGCTTAAGGACCCCCAGCTTCATCATCAGCATGACCGCGGTACCGCCGGAAACAGGGCGGGCCGTGGCATCGCCGGATTCGAGCAGCGTCGCCGCCTCTCGCAGCGACCGCGGCTCGAGCAGTTCAAAGGGGGTCATAGGGGCCAAACTCTACTGATAAGGCCCAGAAAATTCAAGGAAAGTTCGCTGTGGGTATGCTAGAATGCCGCCCTTTTGCACTGCACCAAGAACCTTAGGTAAAAGCTCATGCGCGCCATCCGCAACATCGCCATCATCGCCCACGTCGACCACGGCAAGACCACGCTGGTCG
>CAZOQY010000103.1:0-9940 GCA_964581835.1 uncultured Streptomycetaceae bacterium
GGGCAGTCACGGGTTAAAGGAAGCGGTTCATGGTTCGTTTCCTCCGCGTCCCCTGCGTCCTCCGCGGTGAGAGGTTGTCAGTCGATGTACTCGAACACGCGCACCACCTTCTGCACGCCGCTGGTGGTGCGGGCGATCTCGGTGGCGTCGGCGGCTTCCTGCTTCTTCACCAGCCCCATCAGGTAGACGATGTTGTTCTCGGTGACGACCTTGACGTGGATCGCGTTGAATTTGCCGGCATCGAGGAAGCGTCCCTTCACCTTGGATGTGGTGATGGCATCGTTGCTGCGCGCGGCGTACGAGGTGACGCCGGAGACGACGGTCTCGTTGTAGACGCCGCGCACGTTCTCGACGCCGCGCGCGATGCGCTCGACCTCGGTCTTGGCAGCGGCATCGGGCACTTCGCCCGTCAGCAGCACCATGCGGTTGTAGCTGGTGACGTTGACGTGGACGCCGTCCCTGAAGCGCTCGCCGATGCGACCGGAGGCCTTTTGCTCGATGCCCTCGTCCTCGGTCATGGTGCCGACGGTGCGGCGATCCTGGGCGACCATGACGCCGCCCGCTGCCGCGCCGCCGATGGCGACCGCGGCGCAGCCGTGAATGAGCGGCAGGGCCGCAAGCGTCAACAACGAAAAAAGGATGCGGATGCGGTGCATTATTCAACCCCCAGTAACAGGCAATCGATGGCGTCGCACAGGCAGTGCAACGTGAGCAGGTGGACTTCCTGGATGCGCGCGGTGCTCTGCGCCGGCACGCAGATGTGGATGTCGGTGGGCTTCAGCACTTCCGCCATCTTGCCGCCGTTGCGGCCGGTCAGCGCGATCACGCCGACCCGGGCCTCGTGGGCGGCGTTCATCGCGGCGATGACGTTGCGAGAATTGCCGCTGGTCGAGATCGCGAGCAGCAGGTCGCCGGCGTGTCCCAGCGCGCGCACCTGCTTGGAGAACACCTGGTCGAAATCGTAATCGTTGGCGATCGAGGTCAGGATCGAGGAGTCGGTGGTGAGCGCGATCGCGGACAGCGGCGGCCGCTCCATCTCGAAGCGGTTCACCAGCTCGGCCGCGAAATGCTGCGAGTCGGCCGCCGAGCCGCCGTTGCCGCAGCACATGATCTTCCGGTCGTTCTTGAGGCATTGCACCATGCGCTCGGCCGCCGCCGCGATCGGCCCGGCGAGCGCGTCCATTGACTGCAGTTTGAGGTGCGCCGACTCGGAAAAGTTCTCGCTGATGCGGGTGATGAGATCCACTGGGGCGGGCCTGTAGGCTTAAACCACTATTGTACCGACCGCGGCGCTCATTCACCAAACGCGTTCTGCAGCCATTCGATTCTCTGCTCGGCTCCCCGCACCAGCACGACGTCGAAGCGGCAGGCGCGGTCGGCCCGCTGGCGTCCCAGGTAATGTCGGGCCGCGGCGACAATCCGGCGGCGCTTGGCGGCGGTAATGCTGCCGGCGGCGCCGCCGTAGGCCTCGGACCGGCGGGCGCGCACCTCGACGAAGACCAGGGCGGGGCCGCTCGAGGCGACGAGGTCGATTTCGCCGAAGCGGCAGCGGTAATTGCGTTCGAGGATCTTCAATCCCTCGCGCTCGAGAAAGGCGGCCGCGAGGCGCTCCGCCGGTCCGCCGTCCCGGTTCACTGGCGCGGCGCCGTCACCACCAGCTTGCCGTCGTTGAACTGGGCGGCGGTCAACGCACGGGCGAACTGCTGGTCGCGGCCGAGCGTGATGCGGCCGGTCACGCCGTCCAGTTCGCCGCCGGCCTTGCCGGCGAGCAGCGTCAGCGCGATGCGGTAGGCGTCGATGCCGAGGGCGTAGAAACGGTCGAGCTCGACCGAGCCGCCGTGGGCCGGCCGCGGGTAGCTCATCACCGCCGCGTGATCGGGCTGCAGCAGCCAGGGCATGTCGAGGAAGCGCACGCCGGCCAAGTCGAAGCCGGCGAGCGGGCCGGCGTTGCCGGGATGGACCTGCGAAGTGGCGTAGACCGGCATCGCGCCGAAATAGGGCCGCGCGAGTTGCGCGCGCGGGAAATCGAGCGCGAGGAACGCCATGTCCACGCCGCCGGCGCCCAGCGCCCGCTTCATGCGGGTGAGGCCTTCGGGATCGCTGGTGAAGGCGTGGGTGGCGGCATGCGTGCCGCCCAGGCGCGTGAATTCCTCGACGAACGCCTGGTGGATGCGCTTCAGCAGCGGCGTGTCGCCGTTCAGGGTGACCGCGCGGCGCATGCCGTCCTGGTACGCGAGCTGCGCCACCTGGCGCGCTTCCGCCTCGACCTGCAGCGAGAACAGGTAGATCTCGGGCGGCAGCGTGGACGAGCCCTCGGGCACGTTCAGCACGAGCGTCGGCACCAGCACCGCCGCGCTGCCCAGGACCGCGGTCACGCCGTTCCTCGTCAGCGGCCCGACCACGACACGCGCGCCGGCGGCAAGCGCCTTGATGTAGGCGTTCACGGTCTCTTCCGCGTTGTCGCCCAGCGCGTATGTCTGCACGCGCGGCGCGCCGCCGGCCTGGACCCTGGCCGCGGCGAGAACGCCGTCTCTCACGGCTTCCGCGTGACGGGCGAACGGCTTCGAGTTGAGCGGCAGCAGCAGCGCGATGTGCGGCACCGCTTCGACGGTTTCCTGCGGTGGCGTATCGCCGCGGGGAGTCGCGGCGGCCGGCTGGGTCGTGGCAGCGCGGGGCGCCGCGGGTTGTATCGCAGGCTGTACTGCGGGCTGTACTGCGGGGCCGGGCGCGAGCGGCACGGGAGGCGACAGGACCGGCGTCGCGGAAGCGGGCGAACTCACGGCCGCTTCGCTGGCCAATGCGGGAACGCCCCCGTATAGTACGGTCGCACCTAGTACCGTGGCAGCGAGAGGCACTACGAGCCAACGATGAAGCACGCCGTGCCGCATGGGGGTACCGAGGTTGAACCGGGAGCCACATTATATGTAGTGGCCACGCCCATAGGAAATCTGTCCGATATCAGCCTGAGGGCGCTCGAAATCCTGAAAAGCGTGGATACGGTCGCGGCCGAAGACACCCGGCTGACCGGCCACCTGCTCGCCCATCACGGCATCAGCCGACGCCTGATACCGGTGCACGAGCACAACGAGAAACGCGCGGTTGGCCAGGTGCTCGCCCTGCTCGCCGCCGGCCGCTCGCTGGCGCTGGTCACCGACGCCGGCACGCCGGCGATCTCCGATCCCGGCGCGCTGCTCGTCGCCGCGGTGCGCTCGGCCGGTTTCCCGGTGAGCCCGGTGCCGGGACCCAACGCGGCGATCGCCGCCCTGTCCGCCTCGGGATTCGTCGCGCCGCATTTCCTGTTCTACGGCTTCCTGCCCGAGCGGGCCGCGGCCCGGAAGAAGGCGCTGGCGCTGCTAGCGCCGCTGCCGTACACGCTGGTTTTCTACGAGGCGCCGCATCGCATCGCGGAATCCGTCGCCGACCTCGCCGCGGTGCTGGGCGGGGCGCGCCGCATCGTGTTCGCGCGCGAGCTGACCAAGCTGTTCGAGACTCTCCACGAATGCGCCCTGGCCGATGCGGAAGGCTGGCTCGCCGCCGACCCCGTGCGGCGCAAGGGCGAGTTCGTGCTGGTCGTGGAAGGGGCGAAAGCCGCCAGCGCACCCGGGGCCGGCGCCGCGGCGCGCGCGCTGGAAGTCCTGCTCGAGGATCTGCCGTTGAAGCAGGCGGTCGATCTGGCCACGAAGATCACCGGCGGCAAGCGGAATGAACTCTACAAGCGGGCTCTTGAACTCAAAGGGAATGAGAAATAGAAAAGGCGGGCTTTTCTATTTCTCATTCCCTATTTACCATGGATCCGATGACGAACCGCCTCACCATCCCCCGCCCCGACGACTGGCACCTGCATCTGCGCGACGGCGAGCACCTGCGCGCGGTGCTTCCTGACACCGCGCGGCGTTTCGCGCGCGCCATCGTGATGCCCAATCTCAAGCCGCCGGTCGCGACGACGAAACTCGCGCTCGAGTACCGCGGCCGCATCCTCGCAGCACTGCCCGCAGGCAGCCGCTTCGAGCCGCTGATGACGCTGTACCTCACCGACAACACGCAGCCCGGGGAGATCGCCGCGGCGCGCGCGAGCGGCGCGGTGCACGCGGTGAAGTATTACCCGGCGGGCGCCACCACCAACTCGGATTCGGGCGTGACCGATCTCGCGAAATGTCATGCCGTGCTGGCGGCGATGGAGAAGCAGGGCATGCCGCTGCTGGTGCACGGCGAAGTCACCGACCCGGACGTGGATGTGTTCGACAAGGAGCGGGTTTTCATCGAGCGCGTGCTTGCGCCTCTCGTCGCGCGCTTCGCCGGCCTCAAGGTCGTGATGGAGCACATCACCACGCGCGAGGCGGCGGATTTCGTGACGGCCGCGCCACCGCGCGTGGCGGCCACGATCACGGCGCACCATTTGCTGCTGTCGCGCAACGCGATCTTTGCCGGCGGCATCCGGCCGCACCTCTATTGCCTGCCGATCCTGAAACGGGAGGCGCACCGCCGGGCGCTGGTGGCTGCCGCGACGGGCGGCAATCCGAAATTTTTCCTCGGCACCGACAGCGCGCCGCACGCGCGCCACACCAAGGAAAACGACTGCGGCTGCGCCGGCATCTACACCGCCCATGCCGGCATCGAGCTCTACGCCGAGGCGTTTGCCGCGGCGGGCGCGCTCGACCGGCTGGAAGGCTTCGCCAGCCGTCATGGCGCGCAGTTCTACGGCCTGCCGGCGAACACCGGCACTCTCACGCTCGTCGAGGAGCCCTGGACCGTTCCCCCGGATCTCGCCTACGGTGCCGACCGGCTGGTGCCGATGCGCGCCGGCGCCCAGGTGGCATGGAAAGTCGTGTAATCCAGGCATGGAGCTTGCTCGTTAAGAGGGGATGGACGCCCCAGAAATGACAGAGATTCCGGCCCCGCGCCCCTCCGAACTCGACATCCCGCCGGGCGATCTCTGGATTTTCGGCTATGGCTCGCTGATGTGGGATCCGGGGTTCCGCTTTCGTGAGCGTGCCTCCGCGCTGGTGCGCGGCTATCACCGCGCCTTTTGCATCAATTCCAACCGCTGGCGCGGCACGCCCGAGCAGCCTGGCCTGGTGCTGGGTCTGGACCGCGGCGGCGCCTGCCGCGGCGTCGCGTTCCGGGTGGCGGCCGCCGACGTCGAGGAGACGATCCAGGCGCTGTGGCATCGCGAAATGCGGCGCCGGATCTACCAGCCGCGGCTGGTGCGGATGCGATTGCCGCAAAAGCAGGAGGCACGCGCGTTCACTTTCATCGCCGATCCCCAGCACCCGGGTTACGCGGGAGAACTCACGGTCGAGCAGACCGCGCAGCGGATTGCGACCTGCTGCGGCGCGCGCGGGCCCAACATCGATTACCTCACTCGCACCATCGAACATCTCGAGGAACTGGGCGTGCGCGACCACAACCTGCTGCGCGTGCTGGAGGCGGTGCGCCTGCTGCAAAAAGCGTGACGAGTCGTCATCGGTGTAAAATACGCCCGGGAAGTCGGCCAGACAGCCGCTGCGAGCGGAACAAGCGAGCCTATACGATGGTTCGTGCCGCTCGGAGAGGAAAGTCCGGGCTCCGCAGGGCAGGGTGGCGGCTAATCACCGCCCGCCGTGAGGCGAGGAACAGGGCCACAGAGACGAGTCTCGGTACAGGCAACTGTATCGGGGGTGAAACGAGGCAACCTCCACCCGGAGCAACACCAAATAGGCAAGCGATGACGCGGCCCGTCGAGCTTGCGGGTAGGTGGCTTGAGCGCTGGAGCAATCCAGGGCCTAGAGGAATGGCTGTCGGGGCCGCAAGGCTCTTACAGAACCCGGCTTACCGGCCGGCTTCCCACTTCTTAGTTGTTCGTCCGCAACACCTCCGCCGATTTCTTCGGCTGGCATCCCCTTATTCACTCTCCTATGGCGGGCCAAAGTTAAAGTATTACTTTCGGTTCGTTTTTTATAGCCCTGTTTTTAGGCATTAATTAAAGCCTGAAGACAAGCTAAAATCGGCTTCAATTTCGACTCATAAGTCATTGTCCTGAAAACAGAAAACCCCGAGATAACCCTTGACCGCTTCCCTCCCTTTCCAATATAGTGGGAAGAAGTGGAGAAAAGTGGGATAAATCGCCTTCCTGGCATGTCGAGGGAGGCGCTTTCCCACGAACCAAGGGGGTCTCGTGTTCCGCGGCGTTGCGCAACTGAATCTGGACAGCAAGGGGAGGCTGGCGGTGCCTGCCCGGTTTCGCGACGCCCTTGCCGCGCGTTGCAGCGGCCATCTCGTCGTCACCGCCGATTCCGATCGCTGCCTGCTCATCTATCCGCTGCCCGACTGGGAGCCGATCGAGCAGAAGCTGATGTCGCTCTCCAGCTTCAACGCGCAGATACGCGAACTGCAGCGTCGCCTCGTCGGCTACGCGGAGGACGTCGTGATGGACGCGACCGCACGCATCCTGGTGCCGCCGGCGTTGCGCGGTTACGCGCAGATCGAGAAAGCGGTGGTGCTGGTCGGGCAGGGCGCGAAATTCGAGCTGTGGAACAAGGACAACTGGGAAAGCCGCATGGGCGAGGGCGGCGGTTTCGGCCCGGGCGGATTGCCGCCTGAGCTGGAGGGCTTCTCGTTGTGAGCGGGGGCTCACATACCGCGGTCCTGTTGGAGCAGGCAGTAGACGGTTTGAAGGTGCGCGGCGACGGTTGCTACGTCGATTGCACGTTCGGCCGCGGCGGTCACAGCCGGCTGATCCTGGCGCGGCTGGGGAAGGCGGGGCGGCTGGTCGCGCTCGACCGCGACCCGCAGGCGGTGGCTGCGGGAGGAGAGATTGATGACGGGCGTTTTCGCATGCTGCACGGCCGCTTTGGCCGGCTCGCCGAACTGGCGGCCGGGGCGGGCGTCACTCGCGCGGACGGCATCCTGCTCGATCTCGGCGTGTCCTCGCCCCAGCTCGACAACCCCGCGCGCGGTTTCAGTTTCCGTCACGACGCGCCGCTCGACATGCGCATGGATCCCGGCGCCGGCGAACCGGCCGCGGCGTGGCTCGCGCGCGCATCCGAGACGGAGATCCGGGAGGTCATAAAAAATCATGGCGAAGAACGGTTTGCTAAACAGATTGCAGCAGCGATTGTTGCGGCTCGATCGCGGGGACCTGTTGGCACCACACGACAACTTGCCGCGATCGTGGCAGCGGCCGTACCCGCGCGGGAACCACAACAGGATCCGGCGACGCGCACGTTTCAGGCTCTACGGATTCACGTTAATCAGGAGCTTGAGGAATTGTCGCTAGCCCTGCCGCAATGCCTGGAACTGCTGGCAACCGGCGGGCGCCTGGTGGTGATCAGCTTCCATTCGCTGGAGGACCGCATCGTCAAGCGCACCCTGCGCGATAACGCCAATCCCGACCGGCTGCCGCGACGGCTGCCGCTGCGGGCCCACGAGCTGCCGCGGCCGCGCCTGCGGCTCATCGGCCGCGCGGTGCGGGCATCCGCCGCCGAGATCGCAGCCAACCCGCGCGCCCGCAGCGCGGTGATGCGCATCGCCGAGAAGCTGGAGACGTAGCGCATGGTCAGGTTGAACCTCATCCTGCTGGCCGTGCTCGCGGCGTGCGCGCTCGCGCTGGTCACCTCCCAGCACCAGGCGCGCAAGCTCTACGTCGAGTTGCAGAAGGAGCAGGACGCCGCCAGGCAGATCGAGGTCGAGTGGGGCCAGCTGCAGCTCGAGCAGAGCACCTGGGCGACGCACGCGCGCGTCGAGAAGCTCGCCGTGCAGTCGCTCGGCATGCGGGCGCCGCCGGCCTCGCGCATCCAGGTCGTGCCGGCAGCGGGCGCGGAGCCGAAGCCGTGAGCGCCGCCGTCAACCCGCCGCTCGTGGTGAAGCTGCCGGCCTGGCGCGCGCGGGTGCTGTTCGGGCTGCTGCTCGCGTGGTTCGTGCTGCTTGCCGGCCGCGCGCTCTACCTGCAGGGATTGAACAACGACTTCCTGCAGCAGAAAGGCGAGTCGCGCTACTCGCGGGTGATCGAGTTGCAGCCCACCCGTGGCCGCATCCTCGATCGCAACAACGAACCGCTCGCGATTTCCACACCGGTGGAGTCGGTCGCGGCCAGCCCCGCCGACATCGACATCACGCCGGAGCAGGTGAAGCGCCTCGCGCGCCTGCTCGAGGTGGACGCGGCCGAGATCGGGAAAAAACTCGCCGACACCAATCGCGGCTTCGTCTACCTCAAGCGGCAGCTGCCGCCGGAGGAGGCGGCGCGCGTCGTGGCGCTCGGCATCCCCGGCGTGTTCCTGCAGCGCGAGTACCGCCGCTATTACCCGGCGGGCGACGTGACCTCGCATCTCATCGGCTTTACCGACGTCGACGGCCGCGGGCAGGAGGCGCTCGAGCTCGCGTTCGAACAGCAGCTCGCCGGTCAGCCGGGCAGCCGGCGCGTGATCAAGGACCGGCTCGGACAGATCGTCGAGGACGTCGAGAGCATCCGCGCGCCGCAGAACGGCCAGACGCTGCGGCTGTCGATCGATGCCAAGATCCAGTACCTCGCCTACCGCGAGCTGAAAAGCGCGGTGGCGGCGAACCGCGCGCGCGCCGGCGGCATCGTGGTGCTCGACGCGGTGACCGGCGAAGTGCTGGCGATGGCGAACCTGCCCTCGTACAACCCGAACAACCGCGACAAGCGCGACCCGCAGCGCATGCGCAACCGGGCGGTGACGGATCTTTTCGAGCCGGGGTCGACGTTAAAACCGTTCACCGCCGCCGCCGCGATCGAGGCCGGCACGGTCAGCCCGGACACGGTGATCCAGACCGCGCCGGGCAGCCTCGCCATCGGCGGCCGCGTGATCCAGGACGCGCACCCGCAAGGCGCGCTCACCGTCTCCCAGGTCATCCAGAAATCGTCGAACGTCGGCACCGCCAAGATGGGCCTCGCGCTGCCGGCCGAAAAGCTGTGGGCCCTGTTCAACCAGGTCGGTTTCGGCGTGGCGCCGCGCTCCGGCTTCCCGGGCGAGGTCTCGGGCAGACTGCGCGCGCCCGGCGGCTGGCGCCCGATCGAGCAGGCGACGATGTCGTACGGCTACGGACTCTCGCTGTCGCTGCTGCAGCTCGCGCGCGCCTACCAGGTCTTCGCCACCGACGGCGAGTTGCGGCCGGCGGTGCTGGTGCGGCGCGAGGCGCCCGCGGAGGCCGCCCAGGTCATCGCGCCGGAGACTGCGCGGGCGGTGCGCCGCATGCTGGAGATGGCGGTGCAGCCGGGCGGCACCGCGCCGCGCGCGCAGGTCGCCGGCTACCGCGTCGCCGGCAAGACCGGCACCGCGCGCAAGCTCGAGGGCGCGACCTACGCCCAGAAGAAATACGTGTCTTCCTTCGTCGGCTTCGCGCCGGTGTCCAGCCCGCGGCTGATCGTGGCGGTGATGATCGACGAGCCCTCGGCCGGCCAGTACTACGGCGGCGCGGTCGCGGCGCCCGTGTTCAGCCAGGTGATGTCCGGGGCGCTGCGGCTGCTGGCGGTGACGCCGGACGCGCCGGTGGACAACGTGGTGCTGCCGCCGCCGGACGTGCCCGAGATCAAGGAAGAAGTCTAGAAGCAGGATTGAGGATCGAGGATTGAGGATTCAGCGTTGAGGAAGCAAGCGGAGAAGCGACTGGACTGGAAAGCGATCGATGCGCTCGGCATCCGGCGGATCGCCAACGACAGCCGCGCGGTGCGGCCCGGCGACACCTTCGTCGCCTATCCCGGCGAACGCAGCGACGGCCGCCACTACATCGCGCAGGCGATCGCCGCCGGCGCGACGGCCGTGCTGTGGGAGCGGGCCGGATTCGAGTGGAAGCGCGAATGGCGCGTGCCCAACCTCGGCATCCGCGAATTGCGGCGGCATGCGGGCGAGATCGCCGGCCGCGTCTACGGCCACCCGAGCCGGCGCCTCGCCGTGATCGGCGTGACCGGCACCAACGGCAAGACCACCAGCAGCCAGTGGATCGC
>CAZOQY010000104.1:0-3882 GCA_964581835.1 uncultured Streptomycetaceae bacterium
CCGAGGGTCTTGCCGACCACGGTGGTGCCGAGGGTCGTCTGCCATTGTCCCGCCCGAAAACGCTGCACTTCCCGGGGAATGTGGCGCAGCGAGGCGAAGATGAGGCCCCAGGTCAGTTCAGCGGTGTGGTTGGGCAGGCCCGCGCCGGAACCGCACACCAGGATGCCCTTCTCGGTGCACGCCGCCACGTCGATGTGGTTGACGTTGCGCCCGGTCTGGCTGATCAGCTTCAACGTCGTGACCTTCTCGGCGACGGCGCGCGGGAACGCCGTGCGCCCCTGCAGCAGGATCACGGCTTCCGCGCCGGCGAGACGCTCGGCGAGCTTCGCCGGATCCTTCACGGTGTCGCGCCAGGCGGTGACGTCGTGCCCTTTCAGCTTCGCGGCGCACTTCAACGTGCGGAACGCGTCCTGGTAATCGTCCAGTATGGCGATCTTCATTTTTTCTCCATTCTCGATGGGAATTTAATTGCAGGAAAATGCGCGGGGCTAGCCGCCCCGCGCATTTTCCTTCGTTGCCCTGTTTCCACGGTTGATCATCCCGCCGCCCGCCAGTATCAGGGCGTTGATCAGGAACACCGGCGCGACGCCGAAGGCGGAGCCGAGCGTGCCGAACACGATCGGCACCACGATGTGCGTGAACTGGTTGATGGTGACGCGCATGCCGAGCGCCTCGCCCGAGCGGCCCTCGGGCGCGCGGCCGTAGATCAGCATCAGCGTGATCGGCTGGGCGCAACCCATGCCGAGCCCGAGCACCAGCGCGACCATGGACAGCGTCGGCGCGCTGGAAAACAGCGGGAACATGAGGAAGGCCGCGGCCGACACGTAGAGGGAATAGCTGAACACCCGCTCGTCGCCGAAGCGCTTCACCAGCGCCGGCAGCCACACGCGGACGATGAAGGCGGAAATGCCGAACATGCCCAGCACCACGCCGATCGCCGAGGCCGACAGCCCCACCGAGTGGCCGTAGATCGGCATGTAGAACTGGAACAGGTCCTGCCCGGTCACCGCCATCGCGCCCGCGATCAGCGTGCGGCGCAGGACCGGGTTGGACAGCAGGCTCGTGGACAGCACCGCCTGCTCCTCCTCCGACTTGATCCGCGGACCGCCGCCGACGCCGCGCGCGAACGCGAGGATCAGCACCGGCACCAGCGGGAAGAGGGCGACGTAGAGATAGCTGCGGGCGTGGCCGAAATGGTCGATGGAGAAGCCGCCCGCGAGCGGCCCGAGGAAGGCGCCGACCGCCATGGCCAGCGCGAAGTTGCTGAAATTGCGGGTGCGGTGCTCGGCGCCGCCGAACGAGCCGACCAGGTTCTGCGCCGACACGTTGGCCATCATGTGCGCGACGCCGATCAGCGCCGCCGACGCGTACAGCGCCGTCATCGACTGGAACAGCCACGGCAGCAGCAGCCCCAGGGTGACCCCGAACGAGCCGATCAGCATCGGCACGCGCACGCCGAGCCGGTCGGTCAGCTTGCCGACCTGGAGCGCGAGCAGCGCCGGCAACAGCGAATACATCGCGATCATCAGGCCGATGAAGAACTGCGAAGCGCCGAGTTCGATCGCGTACAGCGACACCAGCACCTTGCTCGCGCGGAAGCTCGACATGTTGAACAGCACGATCAGGAGCGCGGTGCCGATGTTCATGCGCGCCCCCGCATCACGGCGCCTTGCGCGCGCGGCCGATGTGACCGCCCAGCGCGAGCACCGCCGAGGACAGCCAGAACACCGGCGCGAGCCCGACCAGCGAGCCGACCGCGCCGAACGCCGCCGGCACCACGACGTGCATGGAATTGTTGACCGCGATGCGCACGCCGAGCCCCTCGCCGTGCCGCCCCGATGGCGAATAGTTGTAGGTCAGGATCACCGTCAGCGGCTGGCCCAGCCCCATGCCGAGCCCGAGCACGAAGCAGACCACGCCCAGCACCACGGCGCTCTCGAACATCGGGATGAGGAAGAAGGTGCCGGCGGCGAGGTACAGCGAATAGGTCAGGGTGCGCTCCTCGCCGAAGCGGCGCACCAGCATCATCAGCAATACTCGCGTGACGAAGCCCGCCGCCGCGAATGCGCCCAGCAGCACGCCGATGACGGAAGCCGAGAGTCCGATCGCGTGGCCGTGCAGCGGCAGGTAGAGCTGGAACAGGTCGAGCCCGGTCATGACCAGGCCGCTCACCAGGAACATGCGGCGCAGGTCGTGAATGCGGAACAGGTCCGCGAGGCGCTGCCCGCTGCGGTCGGTCGCCGCGGCCGCGCGCGACAGGCGCGAGAACAGGAACAGGACGAGCAGCACCGACAGGACGCCGGGCAGCGCAAGGCAGAGATAGGTGCGCACGTGGCCGAGCAGGTCGATCGAGAAGCCGGCGATGATCGGCCCCAGCAGGTCGGACGTCGAAACGGTCAGCGCGTACAGGTTGAGGTTGCGGGTGCGCGCGGCGCCGCTGCCGAGCGCGCCCACCAGCGACTGCATCGAGACCTGGGTGAGGATGAAGCCGGCGCCGGAGACCGCGGCCGAAACGAACAGCACCGGCAGCTGCGGCCAGAACCAGGGCAGCAGCGAGCCCAGCATCGTGACGATCGAGCCGGCGACGACCGGGACGCGCACGCCGTAGCGGTCGGCGATCCTGCCGGTGAACACCGCCAGCAGCAGCGGGAAAAGCCCGTAAGTCGCGAGCAACAGCCCGGTGTCGAGCGGTCCCGCGCCGAGTTCCAGCGCGTAGAGCGTGTTGGCGACGCGCGCGCCCTTGTAGCAGGTGTTCCACAGCAGGACGATCGCGAGGATCTCGTAGAGGCCGAGCGGACGGTGACCGGGGGGCGCGGCGTTCAAAATTGGGAATGCGCGAGGTGCGGCATGGGATGCGCCCGATTTTACCGCGAATGCGCGCCGCACAAGCCGCGGCGCGCATATAGAATCGTGGAATGAAAAATTCCTCCGACGACGAAGTCATCCGCAAGCAGGCCCTGCTCGCGCTGGCGGAAAACCGCACGCCGGGCTTTCACTACCCCGGGCATTTCATCGGCTGCCGCTGGCCCCGCATCGGCGACACCGACCTCGACGCCGTCATCCCGGATGGCCTCCAGGCCCGCAATGTGGACGGCACCGCCAGCCTCGCGGCCGTGTGCGTGCTGCTCGACGTCGCGCTCGCCACCGCCGCGCGCCTGAAAGTCGAGCGCGGCGCGCGCCAGGCCACCGTCAACCTGCATGCCCAGTTCACTGGCGCGCCGATGCGCGGGGAGTTGCGGGCCCACGCGCGCATGGAGGGCTTTACCAGCGGCAGCGCGGCGCGAGAGGGGATCACGGGCGGCACGCTCTACGCCGGCGGTGTGCCGGTCTGCCATGCTGGCGGCACGTTCATCCAGCTGCCGCCGCCACCGGGCGTCACGCTCGCGCCGCTGCCGTGGCAGCGGGAAAGCGGCGCGCCGAGCGCACCGCTTAAATTGAAAGATCTCGAGCCTGAGGAAAAGCTGGTAATGAAAGCTTGCCGGTCCGCTTTAAGGCGTGCTGACGATCAGCACGCCTTCATCGAGCACTTCTGGGGTGCGCTGCCCGTGGCGACCGCCGACGGCGCGCGCTGCCGGGTGAAGATCGGGCCGCAGCACGGCAACCGGGTGCGGCACGTGCAGGGCGGGCTGCTGTTCGGCCTGGCGGCCATCAACGCGCGCGCGGCCGCGCCCCGGCACCCCCGCCTCTCCGCCCTCTCCGCCTGGTACATCAGTCCCGGCCAGGGCGCCGCGCTCAAGATAACTTCAAAACGGTTTCACGAGGGCCGCAGCTTCGCCGCGGTCAGGACGGAAATCCGCAATGCCGACGGGTCGCGGGTGCTGGAGGTGGTGAGTCACCACGCTGCCTGATGAAGCGTGACGCGGCGCTGCGTGACACGATGAA
>CAZOQY010000104.1:3982-9935 GCA_964581835.1 uncultured Streptomycetaceae bacterium
CGATGAAGCGTAACGGCGGCTTGAAACTCTCTCGGGGCTGACGCCCTATCGCGTCACGCAGTATCGTGTCACGCCGTTCCGCGTCACGCGTTACCGTGTCACGCTTTCCCTACTCTGGCTTCGCCCCCGACGCCTTGACCACCTTCGCCCACTTGGTGATCTCGGACTTGATGTAAGCGCTGAACTGCTCCGGGGTCGAGCCGACGATCTCGAAGCCGAGGCCATCCAGTTTCTGCACGACGTCGGGCTGCTTGAGGATCTTCACGAACTCGCCGTGCAGCCGCGCGACCACGGGCTTCGGCGTGCCGGCCGGCGCGAGCACGCCGTACCAGGCGGTCGCCTCCACGCCGGGGAAGCCCTGCTCCGAGATCGTCGGCACGTCGGCCAGTGCCGGCGAGCGCTTCGGCCCGGTGACGGCAAGCGCGCGCAGCTTGCCGGACTTGATGTGATGCAGCGTGGAGGAAAAGCCGCTGAACATCACCTGCACGTGACCGCCGAGGATGTCGGTGACCGCCTGGCCGCTGCCCTTGTACGGCACGTGGGTCATCCTGATGCCGGCGAGACTGTTGATGAGCTCGCCGGTGAGGTGCCCGACGCTGGCGACGCCGGTCGAGGCGAAGCTGATCTTGTCCGGGTTCGCCTTGGCCAGCGCGATGAGTTCCTTGAGGGTCTTCGCCTGGACCGAGGGGTGCGCGGTCAGCACGTTGGGCGAGGAAGCCGGCTGGATGATGGGCGCATAATCCTTCACCGGGTCGTACGGCATCTTCGCCTGCAGGCTCGGCGCGATCGCGAGATTGGCGATGTAACCCAGCACGAGGGTGTGGCCGTCGGCCGGCGCCCTGGCCACGATCATCATGCCGATGTCGCCGTTGCCGCCGGTGCGGTTGTCCACCACCACCTGCTGCGCGAGCGCGTCGGCGAGCTTCACGCTCATGGTGCGCGCGAGCGTGTCGGTGCTGCCGCCCGGCGCGAAAGGAACCACGAAGCGAACGGGGCGCGTGGGATATTGCTGTGCCTGGGCTGGCGGCAGGATCGCCGCCAGCACCGCGCACAGCAATATCAATGATGAACGATGAACGATGAATGATGAACGGTCCATTAGCGTCACTTGTTCTTGAGCGCCGTCGGGTCGTTGCGCCAGCGCTCCCACGCCCAGCGCTGGTCTTCGCGGATGGTCTCGTCTTCCAGCAAGCCGCGCACCAGCGCGGTCACGTCGGACTCGTAGCCCTTCGGGCGCCGCTTCAGCTCCCACTTCTTGCCGAGCGGGAAGACGGGAGATTTCAGGATTTCTCTCAGCTTCATGTCAGTCGTCGGCCTGTTTCTGATAGCAGGAACACGTATCCATGATCTTCGTGTCCGCCGGCAGTTCCTTCGGCTTCGGGACGCCACGAATGTAATTGAAGAGATCGGCCAGCACGATGCCCGTGATCAGCACGGCGGTGGCGCCCTGCCCCAGGTAAACGTGACCGCCCGGCGCGCCCGGCGGCGGCACCCGCCCGGATGAGAACGAAGCCTTGCCGCCGGAGAAACTCGCCGAGCCCTTGACCTGGGTGGAAGTTGTCGTCGTGGTCGTGCCGCCGCTCGTGGTCTGCACGCCGTGCATGTTCACGTAGCAGCCGGACAAGGCCAGGCTGGCAATAACGGCAACGGCGGCGCGGACGGGAGCGTGCATGCCGCCGAGTATAACGCCGCCGGTTACTTCCCGTCCGGCCGGTCCGGCACGGCCATCTCGGCGCGGCTCCGCAGCAGCGGCTCGAGTTCGCTCTTGCCGATGACGTAGCCCCACTGCGACAGCGTCTTTTCCAGCGCGATGCGGGCCTGCAGGCGCTGCAGGTTCTCGGCGAAAGACTTGTCGTTGCGCTCCTTGTCCTGCGGCTTCTCGCCCTTCTCCGGCACGCGCGTCTTCGGCGGCTCGCCCGTCAGCGTGAAGGTCACCACGTAATCGTCCGACTTCGTCCGCTTCGCGAGCTTGAGCGTATAGACCAGGTTGTCGAACGTCTCCGCCACCGCCACCAGCGGCTTGTCGGTCGCCTCGGCCCTGGGATCCACCGAGACGTCGCTGAAACCGATCTGGCCCAGCTTGTTCACCGCCATGACCGCGGCGGTCGGGTGCAGCCTGCCGCCGCCGGCCGCGAATTTCCACTGGCCCCATTCCTCGTCGCGCGCGATCTTCCAGTTCGGCGCGCCGCCCTCCGGCCCGACCGCGAGCGTTTTGACGCGATCCAGCTTGATGAATTCCTTCGTGAGCCAGCGGCCCGGATCGGCGACCGCCTTCTCCAGCGGATCGGACACCACGATCACCGTATCGCCGGCGCCGTCCACGCGAACGTAGCGGCCGGCCGGCACACCGTCCTTGGCCGCCGGCAGCGGGTTCATCGGATCCTTCTTGAGCACTTTCTTGCCGAGCACCAGGCGCGCGAGCGACTTGCCCGCGGCGTCCTTGAATTCGATCAAGGTGCCGGCGCCTTCCTTCAAGGTTCCAGCGCCTTCCTTCACGGCGCTTGCGCCGTCCTTGCCCATGCCTGCGCCGTCCTTGCCCGTGCCTGCGCCGTCCTTGCCCGTGCCCTCGTTCGGGCTCTTGCCGGGCTCGGCAAGCTCCACGCGCGGCCACAGCGACGCGCCGACCTGCTCGGATTGCGTCACCTTCAACTCGACCAGCTTGATCATCAGGTCGCTGATCTCCTGGAAGCTGGCGGGATAGCCGCCGCGCTCCTGCACCACCCAGGTTTTCTCCTTGCGGGTGAGCGTGACCTGGTTCTTCGCGTCCTGCAACCGGACCTCGGCCACGTCGGCGATCTTGAGCGAGGGCAGCAGCTTCGCGCCGATTTTCGCGCCGCTCGCCCGGTACGCCGAGATGTCCTGCCACACCAGCGCGAGGCCGGCAGCGCCCAGCACCACCAGCGCGGCGAGCAGGATCAGGAACTGTTTGCGGTTCATGCCGCCGCCACCTTCGTTTGGGACTGGATGCGGCGGCGCTTCGCCAGCGCGAGGCCGAGGCCGGCCAGCGCCACCAGCAACGGCACCAGGCCGATGTTGATGACCTTGGTCCAGAATTCGAGCGCGTCGGTCTCGACGCGCAGGTTCTTGCGCAGCTCCTTCAGCACGCGGCGCGTCTCGACGGCCTTGCTGCGGAAATTCTCCAGCTCGGCCTGCTGCTCGGTGGTCATGATCGAGCTGGTGGCGCCGGCTTTCGAGCTCTGCAGCTTCTTCAGGTTTTCCTGGACCTGGTTCAGGCTGTCTTCGAGCTCCTTGATCTTGCCGAGGTACTGCTGCTGGGCCTGGGCCTCGATCTCGCGGATCACAGTGAGCGGCTTGGTGAAGGAGGCGCGGCTCCTCAGGCCGATCAGCGCGTTGCCGCCGGAGAAATGCTCGACCAGCCCCAGCGCGAGCGCGAGGTTGCCATTGCGCGGTACGGCGACGCGCTGCCCGAACACCTCCTGTATTTCCACCGCCGCCCCGTCGCTCAACAGATCTACGTCCGCGATCAGGGCCACGGAGTTCTCCCCCGCCGACTGCTTGAGGTGCGGCTCGACCTTCTCGTCCTTCTTCTCCCCGGCCTTCTTTTTGGCGTCCGGCCGCGTGAAGGGCTTCGGTTTGCCCTCGGGGAAAGCGCTGTGGAACTTGCCGGTGATGCGGACCGCGAGCGGCATTTCCTCGCCCGAGGGCTGGAAGCCGCGCGTGGACGGCTCGCCCGACAGGGTCGCGATGATGAGATCCACCGGCATCGAGTTTTTTGATGTGCGCGCCAGCACGGTCTGCTTGAGGCCGTCGGCGAGCTTGTTCTTGAAGGTGCCGCCGAAGGGCACCAGCAGCGTGCCGACCTGGCTCGTCACCACGTCGTCGGTATTCAACGCCTGCGCGTTGAGCGAGAGCAGCGTCGGTAACAGCCGCGGGCCCGCGCCGCTGGCGAAGGTCAAGTCGGCGACGACCTTGCCCATGTCGACGTCCACGCCCCAGGCCTTGAACAGGTTGTAGAACGTGGACTGGCCGGCCTGGTTGCCGCCGAACGGGTTCTGCAGATCCGGCTGCTGGTCGAAGTAGGCGTAAGGGTCGACGAACGCGATCAGCTTGCCGCCGCGCAGCACGAACTGGTCGATCGCGTACTCCGTTTCCTCGGAAAGGTTGCGCGGGTGGATCACCAGCAGCACCTTGATGTCGTCGTCGATCTTCTGCGTGTCGAACCGGATTTCCCGGACGTCGAAGATCTTCTTCAACTCCTGGGCAAACACCCACGGCTCGGTCGGCTGCTGCTTCTTGACCGGATCGAGGGAGCGTCCCATCACCGGCAGGGCGCTCAGCACGCCCACCACCGGCTTCCTGGCCTCGCCCACCTGCGCGATGCCGCGCGTGATGTCGTACTCGAGCAGCCGCTCGCGGTCGGGCGTCAGCACCGGGATCGCCGCCTTCTGGTCGAGGAAGGCGATCGAGAGGCCGAGATAGAACTTCTCCCCGGTATTGGTGAGCTGGCCTTCGATGCCGTCCAGCTGCGCGGAATCCTCGGCGTCGGAATCGGGCTCGGGATTGAATTTCTCGATGATCACCTTGCCCCGCGACGCGGACTTGTACTCGTTCAGCAGGTCCTCGACCCGCTTGGCGAAGGTCTTCAGCCCCACCGGCACCGCCTCGCTGCCCTGCGAGTAGTAGAGGCGCAGCTTGACCGGCGCCTCGAGCCGGGACAGCACCTCGCGCGTGCCGGGCGAGAGCGTGTAGACGTCGCCCTCGGTCAGGTCGGCGCGCAGGCTGAAAGCGCCCACGATGAAGTTGGCCGCGATCAGCACCACGACCAGGGCGATGACGCCGCCGGTCGAATACAACAGGGTTTCGAGCTGTTTCTTTTGCATGTCTCTACCCTGCCCTCTGGTTGCGGATGATGACGCCGGTCGTGAACAGCGCGAACCCCATCACCGACAGGAAGAAAATCATGTCGCGGGCGTCGAGCACGCCGCGCTGGAAGCCCTCGAAATGGGTCATCACCGAGAACGCGGCAATCACCTCGACCACCTGCGGGCTCATGACCCGCGACAGCAGGCCGGTCACCGGCTCGTAGCCGGCGAGAATCAGGAACAGGCAGATCAGCACCGACAGGATGAAGCTGATCACCTGGTTGCGCGTCATGGAGGAGGTCATGCAGCTCACCGCGAGGTACGAGCCGGCCAGCATCAGGCTGCCGACGTAGCCGGCGAAGATCACGCCGTTGTCCGGGTCGCCCAGCCAGTTGACCGTGATCGCCACCGGGAAGGTCAGCACCAGCGCGAGCGCGAGGAACAGCCAGGAGGCGAGGAATTTTCCGACGATCGCCTGCCAGGTCGTGATCGGCATGGTCAGCAGCAGCTCGAGGGTGCCGAGCCGGCGCTCCTCCGACCACAACCGCATGCCGACCGCGGGCACCAGGAACAGGTAGAGCCAGGGATGCCAGGTGAAGAACGAAACGAGCGAGGCTTCGCCGCGCTCGAAGAAACTGCCGACCGTGAAAGTGAAGAAACCGGTGAGCAGCAGGAATATGACGAGAAAAACGTAAGCGATCGGCGAAGTGAAGTAGCCGCCCAGCTCGCGCTTCACGATCGCCTTGATGTTGGCCCAGGAATTCATGTCGGTCTCGGTGGCGATCAGTGTCTGACGGTATCGGGGAGCGTGATGGCGCGGAACACGTCTTCGAGGCGGCCTTCCGGCGAGCGCGCCTTCAGCTCCTGCGGCGTGCCGCTGGCGACGAGCCGGCCGCGGTCGATGATGATCACGCGCGAGCACACGGCCTCGACTTCTTCCAGGATGTGCGTCGAGAAGATGATGGCCTTGTTCTGGCCCATGCGCTTGATCATGCCACGCACCTCGTGCTTCTGATTCGGATCGAGACCGTCCGTCGGCTCGTCGAGAATGAGCACGTCCGGGTCGTGAATCAGCGACTGGGCAAGGCAGGTGCGGTGCTTGTAGCCCTTGGAAAGCGTGTCGACGCTCT
>CAZOQY010000105.1:0-3387 GCA_964581835.1 uncultured Streptomycetaceae bacterium
GCGGCCAGCCGAGCAGCGCCGCCGCCATCTGGCCGGACTGGTTGGAATCGTCATCGATCGCCTGCTTGCCCATGATGATGAGTTTCGGGTTTTCCTTCGCGGCGACCGCCTTGACGATCTTCGCCACCGCCAGCGGCTGCACCTCGGCGTCGGTCTCGACCAGGATGCCGCGGTCGGCGCCCATCGCCATCGCCGTGCGCAGCGTTTCCTGCGACTGCTGGGTGCCGATCGAGAGCACGACGATCTCGGTCACCACGCCGGCTTCCTTCATGCGCACCGCCTGCTCCACCGCGATCTCGCAGAACGGGTTGATGGTCATCTTGACGTTGGCGGTCTCGACGCCGCTGCCGTCGGATTTGACGCGCGCCTTCACGTAGGGATCGATCACGCGCTTGACTGTTACCAGAACCTTCATCGGCACTCCCGGATTGCTTTGAATTGGAACGGAAAGGGCCGCCATTTTACCGCATGGCGGCGGCGCGAGGAACCCGGACCATACTGTGGGCAGCCCCCGGCGGGGGCTACTTCAGGACGAGATCCCGCATCTTCACGACGGCCTCTTCCACGCGTCGCACCGCGATCACTTCCATGCCCGCGACCGCCTGCTTCGGGCGGTTGGCGTGCGGGATCAGCGCGTGGGTGAAGCCCAGCTTGGCCGCCTCTCGCAGACGTTCCTGCCCGCGCTGCACCGGCCGCACCTCGCCGGCCAGGCCGACCTCGCCAAACACGACGAGTTTGGACGGCAACGGCTTGCCCTTCAGCGACGACACCACCGCCATCAGCACCGCGAGGTCCGCCGCGGGCTCGCTGATCCGCACGCCGCCGACGGCGTTGATGAACACGTCCTGGTCGAAGCAGGCGATGCCGGCATGCCGGTGCAGGACGGCGAGCAGCAGCGCGAGCCGGTTCTGCTCCAGCCCCACCGACAGGCGGCGCGGGTTGGGCGCGTGCGCCTCGTCCACCAGCGCCTGGATCTCGACCAGCATCGGGCGCGTGCCCTCCTGCGTCACCATCACGCAGGAGCCGGCGTCGTCGGCGTCGTGCTGGGACAGGAACAGCGCCGAGGGGTTGGAGACCCCCTTCAGGCCCTTCTCCTCCATCGAAAAAACGCCCAGCTCGTTGACCGCGCCGTAGCGGTTCTTGAACGCGCGAATCAGGCGGAAGCGCGAATGCGTGTCGCCGTCGAAATAGAGCACGGTGTCGACCATGTGCTCGAGTACGCGCGGCCCGGCCAGCGCGCCCTCCTTGGTGACGTGGCCGATGAACACGACCGCGATACCGGCGCTCTTGGCAACCCTCGTCAGCCGCGCGGCGCACTCGCGCACCTGCGCCACCGACCCCGGCGCGGACTGCAGCTCGGAGAAATAAAGCGTCTGGATCGAGTCGATCACCGCGACCGCCGGCTGCTCCGACTTCAACACCGCCTCGATGCGGCCGAGATCAGTGTCCGGCAGGATCACCACGTTGCCGGCGTCCACGCCGATGCGTTGCGCGCGCAGCGCGACCTGCTGCGGCGACTCCTCGCCGCTGACGTAGAGCACCTTGCGGGATTTTCCGATCGCGGCGAGCGACTGCAGCAGCAGCGTGGACTTGCCGATGCCGGGCTCGCCGCCGATCAGGACCACGCCGCCGGGCACCAGTCCCCCGCCCAGCACGCGGTCGAACTCCTCGACGCCGCTCGGGATGCGCGACTCCTCGCGCGCCTCGACCTCGGAGAGCCGCTGCGGCTTGCCCGCCTCGGCGATGCGCCCGTAGCGGTTCCCGCCCGCGGGAGCGGCCTCGGCCACGCTCTCGACCAGTGTGTTCCATGCCTGGCAGTGCGGGCACTGGCCCTGCCACTTCAGCACCTGGCCGCCGCACTCGGTGCAGGAATAGACGGTCTTTGCCTTCGCCATTTCCCCGGCCGACTACTTCTGGTCGTCCTTCGCCTTGCCGAGCCTGTCCTCGAGTTCGCGCAGGCGGGAGTGCAGGTTCCAGAACAGCACCACGATCAGCGTGTTGGTGAGCGCGTAGTTGCCGATCGCGGTGCGCTCGGGCTCGCCCATCGGCGTGCCCGCCTCGTGCCTGGGCAGGAAGAAATAGTCGCCCAGCAGCAGGCCGGCCATGGCCGCCAGCATGCCCGGGCCCAGCCCGCCGTACCAGGCGGCGACCAGGGTGGCCGTGGTGAAGAAGGAGAAAGGCAGCCGGTGATCGAGCGTGCCGTAGATGCCGTAGCGCAACGCGAAAGCCAGCATCACGGCGCCGATGGCGACCGCGTATCTCTGGAGCGGAGTGGATTGGCGCGGCATGGATGATCGAATCGGACCGGTGCGGCGATGATACACCCCGCGGCGTGGTATGACAGCGGTCTCGAGCGCCGCTATCGCTCCACGACGCGGACGCGCGGCGCCAACGCGCACAGCAACTGGTAGCCCACCGTGCCCGCCGACTCGGCGACCCGTTCCACCGGCAGGCCTTCGCCCCACAGCACGACGCGCGCCCCCACGCCGATTCCCGACAGGCCCGTCAGGTCGGCGCACAGCATGTCCATGGACACCCGCCCGACGGTGCGGGTCAGCCTGCCGTCCACGAGTATCGGCGTGCCGGTCGGGGCGTGACGCGGGTAACCGTCGGCGTAGCCGCAGGCGACGACCCCGATCCGCGTCGCGCGCTCGGCGCGGAACACGCCTCCATACCCCACCGTGTCGCCCGGTTTCAGTTCCTGCACGGCGATGATGCGGCTCTCCAGCGTCATCGCCGGCCGCAAACCGGTCTCGGCACCGACGTGCCGGGCGAAGGGCGAGCAGCCGTAGAGCATGATGCCGGGTCGCACCCAGTTCGCGCGCGACGTCTCCGGGTGGCGCAGGATCGCCGCCGAATTGGCGAGGGACAGCGGCAGCGTGTCGTACCCCGGCAGGCGGCGCAGGCGCTCCATCTGCCACGCCACGCCGCGCTCGTCGTCGGCATTGGCGAAATGCGTCATCAGCGTGATGCCGCCGACGCGTGCGTTGCCGCGCAACCGCTCGAGCGCCCGGGTGTATTCCTCCAGCGACAGCCCGAGGCGGTTCATGCCGGTATTCACTTTCAGCAGGACGTCGAGCCTGGCGTCCGCGGGCAGCGCATCGAGCGCCGCGACCTGCTCCATGTTGTGCACCACGGTGGAAATGCCGTGCTCCACCAGCACCGGCAGCTCGTCCGCGTCGAAGAATCCCTCGAGCAGCACGATGCGCTTCTGGTAGCCGGCGCGACGCAGCTTCAGCGCGCCGTCCAGCTCCACCAGCGCGAAGCCTTCCGCTTCCGCCAGCGCCGCGGCGGCGCGCGCGAGCCCGTGCCCGTAAGCGTCGGCCTTTACCACCGCCAGCACCGCCGCCGCCGGCGCGTGGCTGCGCACCACGCCGAGGTTGTGCC
>CAZOQY010000105.1:3487-9904 GCA_964581835.1 uncultured Streptomycetaceae bacterium
ACCGCCAGCACCGCCGCCGCCGGCGCGTGGCTGCGCACCACGCCGAGGTTGTGCCGCAGCGCAGAGGAGTCGATGGTGGCGAAAAGGGGACGCATGAATCAATGATGAATGCAGAATGATGAATGCGGAATAAAAAGCAAGCCAACGCCTCGCCTTTTCAAACCTGGGTCATCATTCATCATTCATCATTCCGCATTGATTTGTAGTGCCTCGCGAACACCGCCTCCAGTTCATCAATGACTTCCGCCGCGGGACGGTCGTCGATGGCGTGCTGCGCCATGAACTGCGCGGCTTCGCCCATGAGCCGCCGGCGGTCGAGCATGGGATAGGTGCGCACCAGGCGCCGGATCGCGAGCGTGACCGACTCGCCGGCCGGGCGCGGGATGGCAAGCGGCTTCCGCGCACCCGCCCCTTCCGGCGCGTCCGCGGCCAGGAATTCCGCGAACGCGATCAGCCTGTCCTGCTGCTCGTCACCGAGCTTGCCGAAAACTTCGAGCAGGCGGCTTTCGTCACTCATCACCCATCACCCATCACTGCCGTTCAGCCGCCGGCAAGCCGGCGCATCCTCGCCGTCGCGAACTCGACGAACGTGGTCAGCAGCTTCGAGCGGAATTTCTCGCTGGGATGCACGAACGAGAAGGTGCGGATCAGGTGCGGCTCGAGCGGCACCGCGACGAGCGTGCCGAGCTTCAACTCCTTCGCCACCGTCGCGCGCGACACGATGGACACGCCGAGCCCGGTCTCGACCACGCCCTTGATCGCCTCGGGACTGCCGAGCTCCATCACCACGCTGATGTCCTCGGGCGCGACCTTGCAACGCCGCAGGTACTGATCCATGAACTCGCGCGTGCCCGAGCCCAGCTCGCGCCCCACGAACGGCTCGCCCGCGAGCTCGTGCGGCTTCACCGCCGCCGCGCCGGCGAAGCGGTGCCCCGGCGCGCAGATCAGCACGAGCTCGTCCTCGCAACAGGACTCCACGGACAGGCCCGCGCGGTGGGAAGGCGACTCGATCAGCCCGACGTCGAGCGCGTGGTCGGCGACGCGACTCTCGATCGTCTCGGAATTGCCGACGGTGAGGTTCGCGCGCACCTGAGGGTGCTCCACCTTGAACTCCCCCAGGATGCGCGGCAGGATGAACTCGGCGATCGTCGTCGAGGCCCCCAGCAGCAGCGTGCCGCTGGTCGCGCCGTTCAGCTCGGCAACGCGCGTCTCCATCTCCCCGGACAGGCCGAGGATGCGCTCGGCGTACTCCATCGCCAGCCGCCCCGCCGGCGTCAGCGCGATCTTGCCGTGGCTGCGCTCGAACAGGCGCGCGTTGAACTGCTCCTCCAGCTGCTTCACCTGGAACGTCACGGCGGGCTGCGTCATGAACAGCTGGTCCGCCGCGCGCGTGAAGCTCAAGTGTTTCGCGACGGTATAGAAAACCTGCAGTCGGCGGTCGGCCATGGGCGGGCGTGCTCGGGACGAATGCTCAAAAAGGGTTGATATTCAACCACATTTCGCACGACTGTGGTATAAAACCGCAGCAGCGATACCTGGAAACATGGGGGAAAAGCATGAGGCGGGACGCGGACGGGGCCACCACCCTACCCCTCGTACGCCGCCCGAAGGCTCCTGCCTTCCACCTCACGCCTCGCGCCTCACGCCTCACGGGTTAATTCAGCCCCCATGCCTTTCGGCTTCTACAGCATCATGGCGGCGCAGTTCTTCTCGTCGCTTGCCGACAACGCGCTGCTGGTTGCCGCGATCGCCCTGATGCTGCAGATGGCGGCGCCGGAGTGGATGACGCCGCTGCTCAAGTTCTTCTTCACCGTTTCCTACGTGGCGTTCGCGGCCTTCGTCGGCGCCTTTGCCGACTCCATGCCCAAGGGCCGCGTGATGTTCATCACCAACACGGTGAAGATCGCGGGCTGCCTGATGATGTTCTTCTACGACTGGCTGCCGATCGGAGACCTGCCGCCGTACGTGGCCATCCTGCTCACCTACGGCGTCGTCGGCCTTGGCGCCGCGGCCTACTCGCCGGCGAAGTACGGCATCCTGACCGAGTACCTGCCGCACCACAAGCTGGTCGTCGCCAACGGCTGGATCGAGGGCCTGACGGTCGCCTCGATCATCATCGGCACGCTGATGGGGGGCTTACTGATCAGCGACGTGGTGTCGGCGAAACTGCTCGCCATCGACATTCCCAACATCGACACCGGCATCGACTCGGCGCCCGAGGCGGCGATCCTGATGATCGTCGTGTTCTACGCGATTGCCGCCATTTTCAATCTCTACATTCCCAACACCGGCGTGGACCATCGCGCGCCGAGCAAGAACCCTTTCTTCCTGCTGCACGAGTTCGCGCACTGCGTGAAGCTCCTGTGGAGCGACAAGCTGGGCCAGATCTCGCTCGCCACCACGACGCTGTTCTGGGGGGCCGGCGCGACGCTGCAGTTCATCGTGATCAAGTGGGCGGAAGTGGCGCTCGGCTACTCGCTCTCGCAGGCGACCATCCTGCAGGGCATCTGCGCCGTCGGCATCGCCACCGGCTCGGTGATCGCCGCGAGGTTCATCCCGCTCAACCGCGCGGTCAACGTCGTTCCCGTCGGCATCGCGATGGGACTGATCGTGATCGCGATGATCTTCGCCCGCAACATCGCCGTCGCCATCCCGCTGATGATCCTGATCGGCGCGCTCGCCGGCTTCTTCGTCGTGCCGATGAACGCCCTGCTCCAGCACCGCGGCCACATCCTGATGGGCGCCGGCCACTCGATCGCGGTGCAGAACTTCAACGAGAACCTGTCGATCCTGACGATGCTGGGCGTCTACGCCCTGCTGATCTGGCTCGACTTCTCGATCTACACCGTCATCGTGCTGTTCGGCCTGTTCGTCTCGGCCACCATGTCGCTGGTGCGCCAGCGGCACTTGAACAACCTGCGCAGCGGACCGATGCCGACGATACCCACCGGCGCGCACCACTGATGGGCGTTGCGTGACGCGATACGGCGTGACGCAGTGGAGCGTGACACGGTGAATCGTGACGCGGTAATGCGGGTTTGAACGGAATTAAGCAAGGCAACGCATCATCGCGTCACGCAGTATCGTGTCACGCCTCATCGGGTCACGCTTCACCGCGTCACGCTTTTATTTCTCACGGGGATCGTGCAGCCCCGCGGCCGGCGACCGGTACTGCCCCGAGCGGATCAGCTTCACCTGGTTGGCGAGCGCCCGCGCGGCATTGCCGACTTCGGTGAAGATGTCTTTGTCGCGGTCCAGATCCTCGTGGCTGGTGGCGTAGGGCTGATACCAGCCGATCCAGCTGTCCAGCACCGCGCTCGGCCCCGCCGAAATCATGCCGATGTCGGTCAGCCAGTCGTGGAGCATGCGGCGCAGGTTCTCGGGACCGGCCGCGTCGCCGTGCGCGACGATCGAGAACGCGCGGCCGGCGAGGTGCTTGGGGTAATCCCAACCTTTCAGTTCCAGCGCCTTCGCCAGCGCCGGGTCCTTGCCGCGGGTGGTGGTCGGATCGGGATTGCCGCCGTCGGCGCACACCAGTCGGTCCATCATCAGTTTCAGGCTCGCCGGCGCCTGGTACCAGTGCACCGGGCACAGGATCATGACGCCGTGCGCCGCGACCCAGCGCGGGTAGATCTCGTTCATCCAGTCGTTGACCTGCCCGACCGCGTGGTTGGGATAGCACGAGCACGGCCAGTGGCACAGCGGCTGCGCGGTGGAGACGCACGCCTTGCACGGGTAAATCGTCTTGTACGGCTCGTCGGCCAGCGTCGAGATGTCGAGGAAATCCACCTCGTGCCCCGGCAGCGATGAGAGCGTCTTCCGCGCGTGCTGCGCGAGACGCCGCGTCTTCGAGATTTCTCCCGGGCAGGTATGCTCGCTGCGGGTGGAACCGTTGACGATCAGGATGCGCGTCGGCGATTTCCGGCTCTTCTGCCGCTTCTGCGCCGCGTCGATCGCGGCGCGCGCCTCGATCCACTCGACGGGCAACTGGAGCTTTGGCTCGGCGTAGCCCTTCCCCGCCGGCTGTTTGCGCGGCGACTTGCGGTAGACGATGTAGCCGTCCCACGCGACCTCGAACACCTTCTCCAGCTCGGGCCGCACCCTGTCGAAGGCGGGATCGTAATAGCGCGCGTAGAAGCGTTCGCGGAACTGCTCCTTCGTCAGCGGCACCCACTTTGACTGGCGGCGGACTGCGGGCTTGGACATGGTTTGCTCCCGGCGTGATAGGCGATGAGTGATGGGTAACCCCGGCCATGTTACGGCCCGGACCGGGCCGCGGATGCGCAGACCGGCTGGCCCGCGCCTCAACCCAGACGGGAAACCAGCTGATGCATCACGGCCAGCAGGGCCAGGGATAAGACGGCAAGACAGGCCGCCACGGCCTGAACGAGACGGCCCCGGCGCCTGGCCGCGGCGCCACGAAGGACCGGCGTATCGCGCACGACGCGGGCCCCGGCAGGCGGAAATCGCCCGTGGACCGCCACCGTCCAGCCCAGCCGCCACGCGTAAGCGGCAAAAGCGCAGACGATCGCACAGACCGCAACCGTGGACCACATGAGCAGGCCGGCCACGGCGGCACGCGCCGCGGGCGGATCGAGCGTCAGGCGCGCGTGTTCCAGCCAGCGGTCGAGCGCCGCCCAGCCGGCGAGCGCGAGGACGACGATGCCGGCCAGCGCGAGCAGCAATTGACGACGGGACGCCGGATCAGCGGGCTGGATTTCGGCTTCGAGGCTGTTCAACCGCTCGCTCACCGGCAGGGCCAGACTATTTTCCGCCGGCCCGCGGCGCAAGCAGGAAGGCCGGCTGGCTCGCGCGCGTCGCGTGCCACGGCAACTCATGCGATTGCTTGGTCCGGTCGTTCGTGAGCGTGACGGTGCCGACGATGCTGTCGCCGTGAATCCGGCCGCGGAACTCGTGGTTGACCAGCAGCTTGTCCGCCAGCGTCATCGACAGCGAGAAAGCGATATGGTCGCCTTCGAGCTTGACGTTCTCGAGTATCCCGCGGCGGCCGTCGATGCGCACCACCCCCTCCGCCTCCTGGAACCGCTGCTCCAGCAACGCGGCGTAGGCATGCACGGCGCCCTCCACCGGCAAGGTCCAGGTCCAGTTGCCCTCGATCCGCGCCGGCACGACCCACAGGCTGACCTGCATGCCCTGGGTGTCGATGCGGTCGGGCTTCCAGCTGCCGAGGTCCCAGGTGCGCGTCACCACGCGCGTGCCGGGCGCCGCCTCCGCGAGTATCTTCGGCCGCAGCAGGCGCATCAGCTCGGGGAACAGCCACATCGTGATCACGGTGGCCTCGCGCAGGTCCGCCTCGAACGCGTCCTGGTGGATGAATTGCACGCGGTCCGCCAGGCCCGCCGCCTTCGCGGCCGCGGCCGCCTCCCGCGCGAGCTTGGCGTCGATCTCGACGCCGCGCCCGCGCAGCTTCGGGTTCATGCGCGCGGCCTCGAGCACGATACGGCCGTCGCCCGAGCCGATGTCGAACACGACGTCGTCGTCCTTCAGCCCGGCGAGCGCCAGCATGCGCTTCACGTCCTCGGGATCGCTGCCGACGAAGAGCGAAAAACGCTCCTGCGCCTGCGCGACGGCGGCGAACCCCAGCCAGACCAGCGCGACGATTGTCTTCTTCACCCCGCGTCCTTTTCCGTCCGCGCTCACTTCCGCAGCCGGAAATAAATCTCCGGCAGCTTGTTCGGCAGCGAATTGATGTGGTCGAGCACCAGGTAGTGCCCGCGCCCGAAGATCTGCGGCAGGTACTGGTTGGCCATGGTGTCCACGGTGATGCAGAACGGGTGAACGCCCTTCGCCACCGCCTCCTTCACCGCCATGCGCGTGTCCTCGTGCAGGTAGCGCCGGTCGCCGCCGTCGTCGTAGTCCTCGGGACGGCCATCCGAGAGGATCAGCAGGAGCCGGCGGCGGCTCTCGATGCCCTCGAAGCTGGCGGTGGCGTGCCGGATCGCCGCCCCCATGCGCGTGGCGAGCCGCCCGGACATGCCGCCGATCTGGCTGCGTACTTCCTGCGACAGCGGCTGTTCGAAATCCTTGATGGCGTAGTAGCTGACGTTGTCACGGTACTTGGAGCAGAAGCCGGCGATCGAGTACGGGTCGCCCACTTCCTCCATGCTCTCGGCGAACAGCAGCACGCCCGCGCGGATGCGGTCCACCAGCCGCCCGCCGCCCTCCGGCAGGTGCTGCATGATGGACGTGGACATGTCGGCCAGCAGCGTCACCGCGATCTCGCGCTGGCGCTGCTCGCGGCGGCGGTATATGGCGGGCCGCGGGGAACGCCCGGCCTTCTTCTCGACCACGTAGTTCACCACCGCGTTGATGTCCATGTCGTCGCCGTCGAGCTGGCGCAGCTGCGGCGCCATGCGCGTCGGCTTCTGCGCCTGAATCGCCTTCTTCAGCCGCTTC
>CAZOQY010000106.1:0-9893 GCA_964581835.1 uncultured Streptomycetaceae bacterium
AGTTTACCCGAGACGATCGACCAGCTCCTTCGCCTCCTTGAGGCCGAGACCGGTCTGGTCGCGTACCAGCCTGATCGCTTCGATTTTCTGGCCGCTGGCGACCAGTTCGTGCACTTCCTTGCTCAACTGCTGCGCGAGGCGGATGGTGGACATCATGCCCATCTCGCCCAGTGTGGGACGGCCGTGCTGCTCGATCGCTTCGACCGAGTCCCTGGCGGCTTCGAGCGAGAGGCCGTTGGTCTCCCGCAGCAGCTTGATCGCCTCGATTTTCCTGCCTTGCGCGATCAGCGATTTCACCTCCGTCTCGAGCGTCATGGCGTCGTTGGCGGCTTCCGCGGTCCTCGCTGCGGGTCTGGCGGCGGGCACGTGCGCGCCCAGCACCTTGTCCGCGTCGCGCGATTTTCCCGACAGGAGCTTCGTCAGCACGAACGGCAGCGCGACGATCAGGACGGCGAGGAGGAGGTAGGCGGGGTCCACTTGAGGGATGAGGGATGAGGAGTTTGTGACGAGTGATGCTGGGCGTGCTCGGGTATCAAGGATAAACCAGCCTGGCCTGCATTTTGCGGATGTTGGCGCCTGGAAACCGGCCCGTGGCTTTGACTTCCGCCAGCCGCGCATTCGCTTGCTTCAAAGTCAGCCCGGCATAAACGGCGAGGAACCCGAACCGGTCGTTGACGTTCGTATAGCTGATGTTCTCTTCGATATTGCCATCACAATGGAATCTCATCGAAAAGACCTTGTTCCGGGGAAACAGCCCCTGGACCTGGAGACGTTCTTCTTCGGTGATTGTGCATCGCCCGGCGGTCTTGAGAATAATGGCGTAGAAAGGCTCCGAGAGATATTCCGCGCGAGCTATTCCGTCCCCTGGAGTTTCGAAACACAGCTCGTGTCGCTTGAAATTGCCGGCACTGCATGGGTTGACCGGGTCGGGCTGGACTTTCCCCTGGGTGTCGGCCGACGCAGTGCCGGTCAGTGAAAGCACGATGGCTACGACAAATCTGTTCACGAGGCCTCCTGAAACCCGCCGCCCAACTATGCCGGATATCTCTCGAATTCGGGAAGTTCATGAACATGTTTCATCCAGTTGAGTCGTTCGGCCACCTGCGTCTGCAATGTCGGCGGAAGCGCCTCGGGGTTGTCAAGCGTCGATGTCTGCACGTCGACGAGTCCCGGGAGAACTGCTGCATTCCGGTAGAACAACCCGCTCCCGCAATCAGCGCAAAAGCTGCGCATGGCGGTGCCTGACGAATTGATCGTCTTCGGCTGCCCTTTCGTCAGAGTCAGGGACGCTTCGGGAAACATCGCCCAGGCCACCATCGGCGCGCCCGCGCTTCGTCGACAGTCGTTGCAATGGCACAAGGCAACGACCTCTGGTTTGCCCGACAGTTGATAGCGAACCGCGCCACACAAGCACTGCCCAGAGTAAGTCATGGGTTCCTCATTCCTCATTCTTGCCTTTCCACCGCGGCTTGCGCTTCTCCACGAACGCCGCCACGCCTTCCTTTCCGTCCTCGCTCCCGAGACAATTCAGCATGGCCTTCGTGGCCGTGCGGTAGGCCTGGTCGAGGTTCTCGTCCACCTGCTCGTAGAAGACTTTCTTGCCGGCGGCGAGGACGGTGGGCGACTTGGCGAGGATCGCGTCCGTCAGAGACCGCACTTCCGCGTCGAGACGGTCGGCCGGGACGACGCGGTTCACCAGGCCGCGGGCGAGAGCGGTGGCGGCGTCGATCGGCTCGCCGGTGAGCAGCATTTCCATCGCATGCTTGGTCGAGACGTTGCGCGCGAGCGGCACGCCGGGCGTGGAGCAGAACACGCCGTAGCTCACGCCCGAGGTCGCGAACTTCGCTTCGGTGACGGCGACCGCGAGGTCGCATTGCGCGACCAGCTGGCAGCCGGCGGCGAAGGCCGGCCCGTGCACGCGCGCGATGACCGGCTGCGGCAGGCGCATCAGTGCGAGCATGACGCGGCGCGCCCGCTCGAACACGTCCTTTTCGAAATCGGGATCGGCGCGCGACCGGATTTCCTTGAGGTCGTGGCCGGCGCAGAACGCCCTGCCGGCGCCTGCGATGACCACGACGCGGGCCGACTCGTCCTCGGCGATGGCGGCGAGCGCCGCCTGCAGTTCCGTCAGCAGCGCGAGGGACAGCGCGTTGTACTGTTCCGGGCGGTTGAGGGTGAGCGTGACGACGCCGCGATCGTTCTCCCGCAGGAGCAAGCCGGTTTCTTCCGTTGCCGGGGCGAGGTGGATGGCTGTCATGGACGTTTCCTCTCGGGCCGGGGACGGTGGCGGCCCCGGCGGGCACGGCCTTGATGGCCCCGATTCTACCCGACGCGGACGCGGACGCGGACGCGGCCCGAGCCGGGTCCGGCGCCGGCTACTACCAGTCGGCGACGCGGGTCGCTGCCCGCCGCGCCGCTTCTTCCGCTTCCTTCTTCTTGTGAACGCGCAGCCCGGCCAGCACGTCCTCGACGCAGGCGAGCGTGCCGAAGAGATCGCGACAGGCTTCGTAGAGCGCGCGGCCGGCGGCGGTGGCCTGGACGCGCTTGCCGGCCGGTTCGAGCAGCGGCAGGCCTGCGGTCTCCGTGAGTTTCCGGATCTGGACCGAGACGGTGGGTTGCGCGATATGCAGCTCCTCGGCCGCCCGCGTGAAGCTGCCGTGGCGGACGACCGCCTCGAACACGCGCAGCTGCGGCAGGGTGCCGTGCTTCAGGTAACGTCGTATCTTGTCGGGTTGCATGGGTTTCTCCGTCGTCGTCAACGTGAGCCAACCCGCATGCCCGGCGCGCCTGCCGTTCCCCCGCCGGCGCCCGAAATGCAATGCGGCCTTTACCTCGAACAGGCAAAGGCCGCAAAAAAGACCTTGCCTGTCTGGGCAAAGGTCTCGCTTACAACGTGTCCGTTGTCGCCGGGGCCGGAGTTACTCCTCGTATTGACGACCCTGGCGCTGCGGCGCTCGCGGTGTGAGGCGGGCGCCGCTCAAGCTACTCCCCTTTGGAGGGGCGCTCCGGATGCGATCGAAGCGCGGCCAGTTTTTAACACAGGCATGCCGACCGGGTCAACGTGCCGGCGCGGGATCGTCCGTAATTTTACGTACTCGCCGCGCGCCACGGCGGCGTGCTCCGCACTACCGCGATGCATTACGAATCTTCATTTCATGCCGGCGGGCTTCCCGGGCATACTGCGCCCGGTTCCTCGTAAGAGGGGAGTAGCTTCAGGCGGCCGTCCCGCGGCCGCCGGTGGCGGGGTCGTCAATCCGGGCGCAAGCCCCGGCCCCGTCGGCAGGAGACGTGACCCGTTTCCTGCGAGCGAGACCTCGCCGTTCACGGCGGGTCTTGCATCCGTTCGAGCGCGTACGAGGCTGGTTGAAACGCACGAACGGAGCCGGAAATGGAATTGTTCTCCCCCGAATTCTTCTCGGCGCTCGTCGCCATCATCATCATCGACCTGGTGCTGGCGGGCGACAACGCCATCGTCATCGCGCTCGCGGCGCGCAACCTGCCGCCGCCGCTGAGGACGAAAGCGGTGATCTGGGGCACGGCCGGCGCCATCGCCGTGCGCACGGCGATGACGCTGATCGTGGTCTGGCTGCTGAAGATCCCCGGCCTTTTGCTGATCGGCGGCGCGCTGCTGGTCTGGATCGCCTACAAGCTGCTCGCGCAGGGCGACGGCGGCGGCCACTCGGTCGAGTCGGCCACCACGTTCTGGGGCGCAATGAAGACCATCGTCATCGCCGACGCGGTAATGGGTCTCGACAACGTGCTGGCGGTCGCCGGTGCCGCCCACGGCAACTTCCTGCTGGTGGTGATCGGTCTCCTGATCAGCATCCCGATCGTGATCTGGGGCAGCCAGCTGATCCTGAAGTACGTCGAGCGTTATCCGTCCATCATCTACATCGGCGCCGCGGTGCTGGCGTGGACGGCGGCGAAGATGATGTCGAGCGAGCCGCTGCTGAAGGACGTGCTGGCCCGCTATCCCGTGATCGTCTGGCTGACGTACGCGCTCGTGATGGGCGGCGTGCTGGGCATCGGCTTCATCGCCAACCAGGGGCGTATCCGCGAGCGCGTCGCGCGGCACCTGGTGGACCTCGTTGGCCTCCCGGAGTCGCCGGCCATGGTCGGCGGCCGCCCGGTCGCCCGCATCCTCGTGCCGGTGGACGGCTCGAGTTACGCGCTGCAGGCGGTCCGGCTGGTAATGAACCGCGCGCTCGACCATCCCAACATCGAGCTGCACCTGGTGCACGTGCGCACGCCCTTCAAGCAGCACATCGCCCGTTTCGTGGCGCGCAGCGACCGCGAGGCCTATCACCGCGAGCAGGCCGAGCGCGCCATGCAGTCGGCCCGCGAGTTGCTGGAGAAGCACAAGCTGCCGTACGCCGCGCATGTGGAGCTGGGCGACAAGGCGGACATGATCGTCGATGCCGCGCGGCGGCTGCAGGCCGTCCGCATCGTGATGGGCACCGCGCGCAAGAACTCGCTCACGCGGCTGATCGAGGATTCGGTCACGCACCGGGTCATCGAGAAGACGCCGGTGCCGGTGGAAGTCGTGGTCGGCGACGGCGTGTCCCGGGCTGAGCGCATCGGCCTGCCCGCCTGCGCCGCCGCCGTGCTGCTGGCGGTCCTGATCGGCGTCGCGCTGTAGTGCCGCGGTGCCGGGACGGGGCCGATGGCGGCGGGAATAACGACATGGAGAAGCATGACGGGTAACAACAGGCGGAAGTAGACATCGAAGGGGAGCAGCTTTCACGCGGCATCGTCATGACGGGGATTTCCCCCGGTGCCGCAGGGGGCTTTCGAGGAAGCCCAGGTGAGACCTTCGCCGTACCAGGGGCGAAGGTCCGCGCACGGGCGGTCTTTGCCCGCGCGGACAAAATCCTGGGGTTGCGGGCGATGTATTTCATGCGGGCCGATCTCGCCGACCGCTTAGAGCGGTAACAATATGAGGGGAGTATCCCCTCATGCTCCCCTGCATCAGGAGCCGTATCATTCATTTTGATACGGCCTCTTAGGATAAGAGTGAAAAGGCCCAAAGGATGATCGCCCACACCGGGACGCCGGCGCTGTACCTCGGGTTCAGCCTGCTGGTCGTCGTGTTCCTCGTCGTCGATTTCGTGCTGCTGCGGGTGAAGGGGCAGCACAAGGTGCCGGTCGGCGAGGCGCTCGCCTGGTCGGGCGTCTGGCTCGCGTGCGCGATGGTCTTCGCCGGCTGGTTGTGGTGGCACCTCGACGGCGCGCACGGGCGCGAGGTCGCCAACGCGAAGACGCTCGAGTACGTCACCGGCTATCTCATCGAGAAGGCGCTGGCGATGGAGAACGTGTTCGTCTGGGTCACGATCTTCAGCTACTTCGCGGTGCCGGCGGAGTTTCAGAAGCGGGTGCTGCTGTGGGGCGTGATCGGCGCCATCCTGATGCGCGCGGTGCTGATCTATCTCGGCGTGGTGCTGATCCAGCGTTTCGACTGGATCTTCTACCTGTTCGGCGCCTTCCTGCTCGCGACCGGCGTGAAGATGCTGTTCTTCGGCGGCGAGAAGCCCGACCTCGCGAAGAACCCGCTGCTGAACTGGCTGCGCGGCCACATGCGCGTCACGGACGCCTACGCGGGCGAGCGCTTCTTCGTGCTGAAGCAGGGCGTGCGCTACGCCACGCCGCTGTTCCTGGTGCTGGTGCTGGTCGAGGTCACCGATCTCATTTTCGCGGTGGACAGCATTCCCGCGATCTTCGCGGTGACCACCGATCCATTCATCGTCTTTACCTCGAACATCTTCGCCATACTCGGCCTGCGGGCGATGTATTTCCTGCTCGCCGACATGGCGGACCGCTTCCACCTGCTGCACTACGGCCTTGCGCTGATCGTCATCTTCATCGGCGTGAAGATGCTGATCATGGACTTCTACAAGATCCCGATCGCGTGGATGCTAGCCACGGTGTTCGCGATCCTGACCGTCTCCGTCGTCGCCAGCCTCGCGCGGCCGCGGCCGGCCGGCGGCTGAAGCGCGCCCGGAAGCGGGCGCCATGCGCAAATGGATGCAACGCGTGCTGCCGCGTCCGCGCGGCTAGAATTTGTCCGGCCGCAGCACCTCGACGTCGGAGAGGAACAACGTCACCGCGTAGTGGGGAAAATAGGCCTGCTGCACGTGCGTGGCGATGGCGCGCGCAACCCGCTCGTCGCAGATGATCTCGAGGCGGACCGTGCGGTCGGCCTCCCAGTCGCCGTTGCGGTTGCCGCGCGCGCCGGCGCCGCGCACGTCCATCACCGTGTAGCCGTGCGCGCCGAGCCGCATCGCGTCCTCCGACAGCCGCCGCTCCAGGGCCGACTCGGCGATGATGACCAGCAGCTTGCGTGCGTGAGCGTTCATCGTGTCAATGCCTCCAGTCGGTGCGCCATCCCGGCGTAGAGCGGGATGCCGAGAGTGATGTTGAAGGGAAACGTCACGCCCAGCGACGCCGTCAGCGCCAGCGCCGGGTTCGCCTCCGGCAGCGCCACGCGCACCGCCGCGGGGGCCGCGATGTAGGACGCGCTGGCGGCGAGCGTGCCGAGCAGGGTCGCGCCGCCGGCGTTGAGGCCGATCGCGGCGCCGAGCGCGACGCCCAGCACCCCCAGCGCGACCGGCGCGAGCACGCCGAACGCCACGAGGAAGGCCCCGGCGCGCCGCAGGTCGCGCAGGCGCTCGGCGACCAGCAGTCCGAGCTCGACCAGGAACAGGCACAGCACGCCCTTGAACAGGCCGAAGAAGAAGCCGCCGATTTCGGTCGCGCCGGCCGGCCCGGCCGCCCAGCCGATCAGCATGCCGCCCAGCAGCAGAAACACGCTCTTGCCGAACACCACCTCGTGCACGACGTTGCTCCACGCCACGCCGCGCTGGGCCGCCGCCGCCCGGGCGATCAGCACGCCGACGAGTATTCCCGGCGCTTCCAGCAGCGCGACGAACAGCGTGAGCTGGGGGTCGTATTCGATGCCGCGGCTGGCAAGCCAGGCGGCGCCGACCGCGAAGGTCACCACGCTGACGGAACCGTAGTGGGCCGCGACCGCGCCGGCGTCGTGCACGGTGAGGCCGCCGAGGCGGCGCAGCACCGGGTACAGGACGAGCGGGATGACGGCGCCCAGCGCCAGCACGGCGGCGGCCTGCGGCAGCAGCGCCGACAGCGGGTGGCGCGCGATCTCGACGCCGCCTTTCAGCCCGATGGCGAGCAGCAGGTAGATGCTGAGCGTTTCGTACAGCGTGCCGGGCAGCTTGAGGTCGGAACGGGCCAGCCGGGCGGCGACGCCGAGCAGGAAAAAGTAGACGACGGGATCCATCGAGGCTGCGAGAATTATAAGCGAACGCGCCGCGTGCTACGATTGCCGCTCCGATATCGGGAGGGGCGGTGGCGAATTTCCGGCACGCGCACGCGTCCGCGGAGGACTGGCGGGAGGCGGTCAAGTCCTGCCTCGCGCAACTGGGGCAGGGCCCGGCCAGCCTCGGTTTTCTCTACGTGACCGATCTTCTCGCCGATCATCTCGGCGACATCCTGGCGCAGTTCAAGCGCCAGACCGGCGTGCCGCACTGGGTCGGCACCGTCGGCATCGGCGTTTGCGCGAGCGGGCACGAATACCTCGACGAGCCGGCGATCGTGGTGATGGTGGGCGATTTCGAGCCGGACAGCTTCCGCGTGTTCTCCGGGATCACAAGCGACGCCGACGTCGACAACGTCACGCTGAAATGCGGCGAGGCCGCCTCCAATTTCGCGATCGTCCACGCCGACCCCTACAACCGCGACATCGCCGAACTGGTCAACAAGCTGGCGGGCAAGGTGGAGAGCGGTTTCCTGGTGGGCGGGCTCACCAGCTCGCGCAACCAGAACCTGCAGATTGCCGACGGCGTGCTGGAGGGTGGTTTCTCCGGCGTGGCGTTCGCGGACAGCGTCACGGTGGCGACGCGGTTGACCCAGGGTTGCTCGCCGATCGGGGCGAAGCACGTCATCACCTCCTGCCAGCAGAACGTCATCATGAGTCTCGACGGGCGACCCGCGCTGGAAGTCTTCAAGGAGGACATCGGCGAGGCGTTGTCGCGCGACCTGAATCGCATTGGCGGGCAGGTTTTCGCGGGCCTGCCGATTCCCGGCAGCGACACCGGCGACTACCTGGTGCGCAACCTGGTCGGCATCGACCCGGCCAACAAGATGATCGCGATCGGCGAGATGGTTCATCAGGATCAGAGCATCGTGTTCTGCCGGCGCGACACGAAAACCGCCAACGAGGACATGACGCGCATGCTGGACAGCATCCGCCAGGGCCTGTTCTCGCGACCGCGCGGCGGGCTCTACTATTCCTGCCTCGGCCGCGGCGCCAGCCTGTTTGGCCCCAACTCCGAGGAACTCAGGATGATCCGCGGGGCTCTGGGCGACGTGCCGCTGGTCGGCTTTTTCTGCAACGGCGAGATCTCGCACAACCGCCTCTACGGCTACACCGGGGTGCTGACTCTGTTCGTATGAAATTTTTCGACCTTCTCTTTTCGATATTGCCGTTGACCTGGGTCGACGCGCTCGCGCTCGTCCTGCTGGTAGTGCTGTGGAGCGGCTACCAGTGGCATGCGGATTACGGCAGGAGCGCGCATCCACGCCTTTCACGGGAGATGGAGCGCTACATGCACGAGTGGCTCGCGCGCATGGCCGAGCGCGACAATCGCATGGTGGACGTCAACATCCTGCGCAACCTGACGCGCAGCTCGCAGTTCTTTGCCTCCACCACCATGCTGATCCTCGGCGCCCTGATCGCGCTGATGGGCTACGCCGAAAAGGCGGCGAGCGTGGTGGCGGAGCTGCCGTTCACGCAGCAGGCGACCGAGCGCGTGTGGGAGCTGAAAATCCTCGTCCTGCTGCTGATTTTCGTCTACGCCTTCTTCAAGTTCACCTGGTCTATCCGCCAGTTCGGATTCGGCTCGATCCTGGTCGGGGCGACTCTCAAGCAGGGCGGCGCGCTCGAGCAGTACGCGGTGCATATCGACCGCATCGCCAGCATCCTGGCGTTCGCCAACCGCAATTTCAACCAGGGGCTGCGCGCCTACTATTTCGGCGTCGCGACGCTGTCCTGGTTCCTGCACCCGGTGCTGATGATCGCCATGACGCTGGGCGTGATCTACGTGCTGTACCAGCGCGAGTTCCGCTCCCAGACGCTCGAATTGTTGCAGCGGTAGCCAACGCGGAGATTCAAAGCCAATGTTATTGCTCGACAACGACGACGTGCAGCAGGTGCTGGAGATCGGCCCGTGCATGGACGCGCTGGAGGACGCTTATCGCGCGCAGGCCGCGGGACGCACGTATTCGCGCCCGCGCACCCAGCTCTACATCCCGCTGGCGGAGCCCGGATTGACCTACTGCCTCAAGACGACGGAAGGGGCGCTGCTCGACGGCCGCTACGCGACGCTGCGGTTGACGTCCGACGCCATCAGCGAGGCGGCTGTCAATGGTGTCACGCGGCGCAGAAAGATCGCGAGCGGGCCCGGCGGCACCTATTGCGGCCTGATCATGGTGTTCAGCGCGGAAACGCTCGAACCGGTCGCGCTGCTGCACGACGGTTACCTGCAGCTCGCGCGGGTTGCCTGCACCAGCGCACTCGGCGCGCGCCTGCTGGCGCGGCCCGACGCGGCCACCCTCGGATTGCTCGGCTCGGGCGGCCAGGCGTGGACTCACCTGGTGGCGATGAGCGTGGTACGCAAGCTTGCGCGGGTGCACATTTACAGCCCCAGCGCGGATCGCCGGTCGGAAATCGCGGAGCGCGCCCGCCGGGAACTCGGGCTGGATGCCCGGGCGGTGGGCAGCGCGCGCGAGGCGGTGGAGGGCGCGGACATCGTGGTGGCGGCGACCAACACCAGCCAGCCCATCGTCGACGGCGCGTGGCTTGCCAGGGGCGCGTTCGT
>CAZOQY010000107.1:0-3896 GCA_964581835.1 uncultured Streptomycetaceae bacterium
CATCCCTTAGCGCGGCATGCAACGCCACCAGGGCCGAACGCTTCTTGGCCATCAGGAGAACGCCCGAGGTTTCCCGGTCGAGGCGGTGGGCCAGCTCGAGGAAACGGGCCTCGGGGCGCAGGATACGCATCTCCTCGATCACACCGCGGGAGATTCCGCTCCCTCCATGGACCGCGATACCGGCGGGTTTCGCGATCGCGAGCACCCAGTCGTCCTCGTGCAGGATCGTCGGGACGAAACGGCTCCGCGGACCTGCAGCCGTTGCCCCGGTGGGGGCGGATCGCCTCGCCGTGCGTACGGGCGGCAGCCGGAGGCGGTCGCCGAGCTTGAGCCGCTGCGTGGCGTCGACGCGACCGCCATTCACCCGCACTTCACCGGAACGCAGGATCTTGTAGACGTGACTGCGCGGCACGCCCTTTAGCAGCCGTACGAGGTAATTGTCGACCCGCTGACCCTCGCCAGCTTCGCCGACTTCATGCACGACTGCGGATTCTTTGCCCAAACCCTTCATTTTGCATATACTTGCGTGGCAACGTGCGTCGTCGAGAGAGGTTGGTCGCGGCCCGCTGAGGCGGATCCGATCGTTCACCGCGCCCAACGACGGAAAGATTCCGCGACGCACGGCGCCTGGTGTCATTCTCGCCGGTCCGACGGTCGCCATCGCACCGTAGCCACAGGGCCCGCCGGAACGTACCGCGAGGGTTAATGCCGCTCACCCGGAAGTAGCGGCAGCGTTGGAAATCGCGCTCGCTACTTAAGTGAATCCCGGATCTTGCCACCGTCGCCGGCAGGATTCCAAGGCAAATCCCTCGAACACCGGAACGACGTCAGGCCAATCGACACCGAGTCCATGTAGAGCCCGCTGATAGAGCGGGAATTCCGAGTGCCGTCGTCCGGCAGTGCGGCCTGCCTCGAGGTATGCCCTCCCGTAGCTGAGCGCGGGAGCGTGCTACACACATGAAAAGAATGCTGTTCAACGCGACCCAGCAGGAGGAGCTGCGGGTTGCGATCGTCGATGGCCAGAAGCTGATCGACCTCGACATCGAATCCTCCGCCAAGGAACAACGCAAGGGGAACATCTACAAGGGGATCATCACCCGCGAGATGGGCGACGCGGTGGTCGCGGCGCTCTAGGCCCGTAATGGGTCATGGGGGATGGGTAACGCGTGTTGTATTTACGCATATCCCATTACGCATTACCCATTACGACTCAATGAGTTGGTAGAATAGTGACCTTATTCATTCATAGGTAATGTAATGACCAAGGTTGGCATCATCGGCTGGCGCGGCATGGTGGGCTCGGTGCTGATCGAGCGCATGCGCGCGGAGCGCGATTTCGACCTGATCGAGCCGACGTTCTTTTCGACGTCGCAGGCGGGCGGCAAGGGACCGGCGATCGGCCGGGACGTGGCGCCGGTCGCGAACGCGCACGATCTGAAGGCGCTGGCCGCCAACGACGTCCTGTTGTCCTGCCAGGGCAGCGACTACACCACCGAGATCTACCCGAAGCTGCGCGCGGCCGGCTGGAACGGCTACTGGATCGACGCCGCCAAGACGCTGCGCATGAACGACGACGCCGTCATCGTGCTCGACCCGGTGAACCTGGCGGTGATCAGGAACGCGCTGGCAAAGGGCGTCAAGAACTACATCGGCGGCAACTGTACCGTGAGCTGCATGCTGATGGGCCTGCACGGCCTGTTCAAGCACGACCTGGTCGAATGGATGACGTGCATGACCTACCAGGCGGCTTCGGGCGGCGGCGGCGCGCAGCACATGCGCGAGCTGCTGACCCAGTTCGGCCTCGTCAACGCCGAGGTGAAGGACCTGCTCGCCGACCCCGCTTCCGCGATCCTGGAAATCGACCGCAAGGTGCTCGCCAAGCAGACCGACGGCACCCTGCCGATGGAAAACTTCGGCGGCGTGCCGCTTGCCGGGAACCTGATCCCGTGGATCGACAAGGACATGGGCAACGGCATGTCGCTCGAGGAATGGAAGGGCGGCGCCGAGAGCAACAAGATACTCGGCCGCGGCGCCGCATTCGGCACGCCGGCGACGCCGATCGACAGCCTGTGCGTACGCGTCGGCGCGATGCGCTGCCACAGCCAGGCGCTGACGATCAAGCTGAAGAAGAACGTCCCGCTCGACGAGTTGGCTGGCATCATTGCCTCGGCCAACGAATGGGTGCGCGTGGTTCCGAACGAACGCGGCCGCTCGATGCACGAGTTGACGCCGGCCGCGGTGACCGGGCGCATGCACATCCCGGTGGGCCGGTTGCGCAAGCTCGCGATGGGCGGCGATTACCTGTCGGCGTTCACCGTCGGCGACCAGTTGCTGTGGGGCGCGGCCGAGCCGTTGCGCCGCATGCTGCGCCTGTTGCTCGAGGCCGGGGTGTTGCCGTCCCGTTCCCGGACGCGGTCATCCGCCGGCAGCCAGGCGCCGGTCGGCGCCTGAACGGTCCGTCCGGCGTCTCCGAATTCCCTCAATCAGGCGGTCCGGGCGTTGTCACTCGCCAGCCCGGAGAGGCGCCGGGCTATCAACCTGAAACTTGATTAAAAATAGTCCAGTCAGAACCGATACTTAGAGGGAATACTAGCTTGCATCGCTAACTGTTTGATGTTAGCCTGTTTACCCCTAAAAAAACCTAAGGGAGCCGTTGTGCGCGAATCCATGAAAACGTGGCTGGTGGCGCTGCTGGTGGCGGTGCTGCCGTGCGTTGCAAGCGCTGCCGGCATGGGGAGGCTGAACGTCCTTTCGTCGTTGGGCCAGCCGCTCGTCGCGGAGATCGAGCTGGTCTCGGTCACCAGGGAAGAACTCGGCTCGCTGAGCGCCCGCATCGCGTCGCCCGACACCTACCGCCAGGCCAACCTGCAGTACAACCCCGCCTTGAGCGGCGCGCGCGTCACCGTCGAGCGCCGTCCCAGCGGGCAGAACTACCTCAAGGTCGTGTCCACGCGGCCGGTTGCCGAACCGTTCATCGATCTGCTGATCGAACTCACCTGGGCGGCTGGTCGTCTCTCGCGCGAGTATACCGCTCTCCTCGATCCGCCCGGCGTGACGCCTGCGCCGGCGCCCGTCATGTCGGCCGCTCCGGAGTCGCGTCCCGCGCCGGCGCCCGCACCCGCACCCGCTGCTGCGCCGGCGCCGAAGGCGGCCGCGCCGGTCAGCCGGCCGGTGGCGCCTGCCGGCCCGATGGCGGGCGGCAAGGAATACGGCCCGATCCAGCGCGGCGAGACGCTGGGCAAGATCGCGAAGGACGTGATGCCGGAAGGCGTCACCCTCGAGCAGATGCTGGTCGCGCTCTATCGCAACAATCCCGATGCCTTCATCCGCAAGAACCTGAACCTGGTGCGCGCCGGCAAGATCCTGCGCGTGCCGGATCGCGAGGAAGTCGCGGCTATCGCGACTGGCGAGGCAGCGAAGGAATACCGCACCCACGTGGCCGACTGGAACAGCTATCGCCAGAAAGTGGCCGACGGCGCGGGCGCGGTGCCCGCCGAGGGCCGCACCGCCGTCAGCGGCAAGATAACCACCAAGGTCGAGGACAAGGCCGGCACCGGCGCGCCAAAGGACGTCGTGAAGCTGTCGAAGGGCGAAGCGCCCGGCGCGGCGGCCGGCAAAGGCAAGCCACGCAGCGCTGCCGAACGCGTCCGCGCGCTGGAAGAGGAGGCGGTCGCGCGGGAGAAGGCGCTGACCGATGCCAACGAGCGCATCACCCAGCTCGAAAGAACCATCCAGGACATGAAGAAGCTGGTCGAGCTGAAGAGCCCGGGCATGGCCGCGGCGCAACAGCAGGCCGCCGCGTCCAAGCCGGAAGCCAAGGCCGCCGCCAAGCCGGAGCCCGCGAAGCCGGAAGCGAAGAAGCCCGAAGCCGTTGCGGTCGCCAAGCCCGAGCCGGC
>CAZOQY010000107.1:3996-6241 GCA_964581835.1 uncultured Streptomycetaceae bacterium
GCCAAGCCCGAGCCGGCGAAGCCGGAAGCCGCCAAGCCGGAGGCCGCGCCCGCGGACGCCAAGCCCGCGGAAGAGAAGAAGGCGGAGGCGCCTGCGCCGAAGAAGGAAGAGGTCGCGGCCAAGCCCAAGCCGAAACCCGCTCCCGCGCCCAAGAAGGAGCCGGAGCTGGTGGACCAGATTATGGAGGCGGCCACCGACCCGCTGTATCTGGGGGCGGGTGGCGGCGCGCTCGTCATCGGCGGTCTGGCGTTCTGGATGGCGCGCCGGCGCCGCGCACGCGCCGGGGATGACGAGACCAAGGTTGCTCCCAAGCTGAGTAAGGCGGCTGCCGCTGCGGCGGGGGCAGCCGCCGTGAGTTCTGACATCACCGCCGCGTCGGATTCCGCCGCGCAGGCTGCGCCTGCCGAGGAGGTCGATCCTCTGGCGGAAGCCGAGGTTTATATCGCTTACGGCCGCGACGGTCCGGCCGAAGAGATACTGAAGGAAGCGCTCTCGAAGAACCCCCAGCGCGAGGACGTGCAATTGAAGCTGCTCGAGATTTATTCCGCGCGCAAGGACAAGGCCGCTTTCGGCAAGCTCGCCGGCGACCTGAACAAGCAGACCGGCGGCGCCGGCGACAACTGGCTCAAGGCCGCCGCGATGGGCTACGTGCTGGACCCGGGCAACGCCCTGTATGCGGCGGGCAAGGATCTTGCGGCCGCGGCGCCGAGCGATACGGGCGTTGCCGAAGTCGACCTCGACCTGGGGGGCGATGCCGGCACGGCGACCGATATCACGCTCGAGGCGGGGGCTGCCGATGCGGCGGCCGGCACCGACACCGGCATACTGGACCTGGGGACCGCGGACAAGGTGGAGACGGCCGCGGCGATGCCCGATTTCAACCTGGACGTGCCGGCCGCGGAGCCTGCGCCGGTCGCGGCCGCGCCGGCCGAAGACACCAACATGCTCGATTTCCAGATCGAGCTGCCCAAGGCCACCGAAGACCCCCCTACCGCGGCCGTGCCGCCGCCGGCTTCCAGCACCGACGCGGGCCTGGATTTCAAGCTCGACGGGCTGAGCCTCAGCATGGACGCCGAGCCGAAGACCCAGGCGGCGGGCGGCGAGAAGGACGGCCATTGGTACGATGTCCAGACCAAGTTCGATCTGGCCAAGGCGTACCAGGAGATGGGCGACAAGGACGGCGCCAGGGAAATCCTGCAGGAAGTGCTCAAGGAAGGCGACGTCGAACAACAAGCGCAGGCCAAGGCACTGATGGACAGCCTGGGATAGCGACAGGCAGTCACGACGGATTGAACCGCGCGGATCGAACCGCGGCAGTGCAAGCTGTCGCGGTTTTTGTTTTGTAGGCGGGTGAAACGTGCGAATCGCGCTGGGCATCGAATACGACGGCAGCCGCTTCTGCGGATGGCAGACGCAGCCGCAGGGCTGCGCGGTACAGGACGCGGTCGAGCGTGCGCTGGCCGAGGTGGCGGGCGAGCCGGTCGCCACCCTCTGCGCCGGCCGCACGGACGCGGGCGTGCACGCGCTCGCGCAGGTCGTGCATTTCGATACCGGCGCGATGCGCCCGGAATCGGCCTGGGTGCGCGGGGTGAACGCGCTGTTGCCCGCGGCGTGCGCGGTCAGCTGGTCGCGCCCGGTGGCGGACGATTTTCACGCCCGCTATTCGGCGACCGCGAGGCACTACCGTTACGTGCTGCTCAATCACGCGGTGCGTCCGGCGGCCGATCACGGGCGGGTGGGGTGGTTTCACCTGCCGCTCGACGTGGACATGATGCAGCGTGCCGCGCTTCTGCTGGCAGGCGAGCACGATTTCAGCGCGTTCCGCAGCTCGGAGTGCCAGGCGCGCACGCCGGTGCGGACGCTGGCGCGGCTGGACGTTGCGCGCCGCGGCGACTACATTGTCTTCGAATTGTGCGCCAACGCGTTCCTGCACCACATGGTGCGCAACATCGTCGGCTGCCTGGTCTACGTCGGCAAGGGCAAGCACCCGCCGGAATGGCTGGGCGAAGTGCTGGCAGGACGCGACCGCAGCCGCGCCGCGCCGACCTTCGAGGCGGCGGGCCTGTACCTGTCGCGGGTGGACTACGACGCGCGGTGGGGCCTGCCGGTGCCACTGCGAAGCACGCTCGTCGAAGCGGCCGGCGCCGGCGGGGCGATGGAAAACATGAAACCGGGCGCGCGCAGCGCGGTCTAGTTTAGTCACAAGTCACAAGTCACAAGTCACAAGTCACAAGTCACAAGTCAC
>CAZOQY010000107.1:6341-9848 GCA_964581835.1 uncultured Streptomycetaceae bacterium
CTAGTTTAGTCACAAGTCACAAGTCACAAGTCACAAGTCACAAGTCACAAGTCACGAGTCACAAGTCACAAGTCACGAGTCACGAGAAGTCTATGGCAACCGCCGTCAAGATCTGCGGTATCACCCGGCCGGAAGACGCGCTCGCCGCGGCGCGGGCCGGCGCGCACGCGATCGGGCTGGTTTTCTACGCGAAGAGCCCGCGTTTCGTCACGCCGGCCCGGGCCGCAGAGATCATCCGGGTGCTGCCGCCGTTCATCACCACCGTCGGCCTGTTCGTGGACGCCACGGCGGAGGAAGTGCGGGCGGCGCTGGCCGTGGCGCCGGTCGGCCTGCTCCAGTTCCATGGCGACGAGCCTGCCGCATTCTGCCGCCAGTTCGGGCTTGCTTACATCAAGGCGGTGCGAGTGAGGCCGGGTGCGGATTTGCTACAATATGCGCGGGATTATCACGATGCCAAGGCGCTGCTGCTCGATGCCTACGTCGAGGGATTGCACGGCGGCAGCGGCGCCGCTTTTGACTGGAGCCTGATTCCGCGCGGTCTGCCGCTGCCGGTCATTCTTTCAGGCGGCCTGACACCGGAGAACGTGATGGACGCCGTGCGTATCGTGCGGCCGGACGCCGTGGATGTTTCCAGCGGCGTGGAGTCCGCCAAGGGCATCAAGGACGCGCAGAAAATCGCGGCCTTCATCAAAGGAGCGCGCAGTGGCGATGCATGAAGGGAAGTACGACCTGCCCGACGCGGGCGGCCATTTCGGGCCGTACGGCGGGGTCTTCGTCGCTGAAACGCTGGTCCAGGCGCTGGACGAATTGAAGGCGGCCTACGAACGTTACCGGAAAGACCCGGAATTTCTCGCCGAGTTTGCCTACGAGTTGAAGCACTACGTCGGGCGCCCCAGCCCGGTCTACCACGCGCAGCGCTGGTCGGAGCGTTTCGGCGGCGCGCAGGTCTATCTCAAGCGCGAGGACCTGAACCATACCGGCGCCCACAAGATCAACAACGTCATCGGCCAGGCGATGCTGGCGCGGCGCATGGGCAAGCGACGCGTGATCGCCGAGACTGGCGCCGGCATGCACGGCGTGGCGGCCGCCACCATCGCCGCGCGCTACGGCATGGAGTGCGTCGTTTACATGGGAGCCGAGGACGTCGCGCGCCAGGTGCAGAACGTCTACCGCATGAAACTGCTGGGCGCTTCCGTGGTGCAGGTGGAAAGCGGCTCGAAGACGCTGAAGGACGCGCTGAACGAGGCGATGCGCGACTGGGTGACCAACGTCGAGAGCACGTACTACATCATCGGCACCGTCGCCGGCCCGCATCCGTACCCCATGATGGTGCGGGATTTCCAGTCGGTGATCGGCCGCGAGGCGCGCGGACAGATGCAGGAACTCGCCGGGCGGCTGCCGGACGCGGTGCTCGCCTGCGTCGGCGGTGGATCGAACGCGATGGGCATCTTCCACGCCTTCATCCCGGACGAGAAAGTGCGACTGATCGGCGTGGAGGCTGCGGGACATGGCCTGGAGACCGGCAGGCACGCGGCGACGCTCGCTTCCGGCAAGCCGGGCGTTCTGCATGGCAACCGCACCTACCTGCTGCAGGACGAGAACGGGCAGATCGTCGAAACGCATTCGATTTCGGCGGGCCTCGACTATCCCGGCGTTGGCCCCGAGCACGCCTGGCTGAAGGACAACGGGCGCGCCGAGTACGTGTCGGTGACCGACGACGAGGCGCTGCGGGCGTTCCACGATTTGTGCCGCCTCGAAGGCATCATTCCGGCGCTCGAGTCGGCGCACGCGCTTGCCTACGCCGCGAAGATGGCCCCGCGCATGAAAAAGGACCAGATCCTGCTCGTCAATCTCTCGGGCCGCGGCGACAAGGACATGCACACGGTCGCCGAGAAGTCCGGGATCAAGTTTTAATGTCCCGCCTCGCTGCCAAATTCGATTCGTTGAGGCAACAGGGCCGCAAGGCGCTGATTCCCTTCGTCACCGCCGGCGATCCCGAACCGAAGCTCGCCGTCCCCGTGATGCACGCGCTGGCGAAGGCCGGGGCCGACGTGATCGAACTGGGCGTGCCGTTCTCGGACCCGATGGCGGACGGCCCGGTGATCCAGCGCTCGAGCGAGCGGGCGCTGAAGCACGGCGTCTCCCTGCGCGACGTGCTGGGCTATCTGGCCGAGTTCCGCCGGACCGACCGCGCCACGCCGGTGGTGATATTCGGCTACGCCAACCCGATCGAGGCGATGGGGCTCGAGCACTTCGCCGACGCGGTGAAGCAGGCCGACGCCGACGGCGTGCTGGTGGTGGATTACCCGCCGGAGGAGGCGCAGCCGCTGGTGAAGCTGCTGGACGCACGCGGCATCGACACGATTTTCCTGCTTTCGCCGACGACAACGGACGACCGGCTGGCCCAGGTGGCGAAGCTCGGCCGCGGCTACCTCTACTACGTTTCCCTGCGCGGTGTGACCGGCGCGGCCACCATCGACCTGGCGGACGTGGCCAGGCGCGTGAAGCACGTGCGCGGGTTCGCGAAGCTGCCGGTGGGCGTCGGCTTCGGCATCCGGGACGCGGCGACCGCCAAGTCGGTCGCCGCATTTTCAGACGCGGTCGTGGTTGGCAGCGCGTTGATTCAGGCGCTGGAGAAAGTCCGGCCCGATAAGGTGGTTGCGGAAACGGAGCGGTTCATCAGGCCGCTTCGCGAGGCGCTCGATGAACTTTTGGCCGTCAAGACATGAATAGAGGCTGCCGGCACGTTGCCATCCGTCCCGCCGCGGTGATTGCGGGGGCAGCCTCATGAGCTGGCTCCAGAAACTGCTGCCGCCCAAGATCAAGCGCGACGCCAGCACGCCGAAGAAAGTCGTGCCGGAAGGCCTGTGGAGCAAGTGCGATTCGTGCGAGGCGGTGTTGTATCGCGCCGATCTCGAGAAGAACCTCTACGTCTGTCCCAAGTGCTCCCATCACAACCGCGTCTCGGCGCGCGAGCGGCTCGACATGCTGCTCGACCGCGAGGGCCGCTACGAGATCGGCGCGGAGGTCGCGCCGGTGGACACCCTCAAGTTCAAGGACAGCCGCCGCTACACCGAGCGGCTGGAGGACGCGCGCAACGAGACCTCGGAAGAGGACGCGCTGGTGGTGATGCAGGGCTCGATCAAGACCATCCCGCTGGTGGCGGCCGCTTTCGAGTTCGGTTTTCTCGGCGGCTCGATGGGCTCGGTGGTGGGGGAGCGCTTCGTGCGCGGCGTCCAGGTTTGCGTCGAGCAGCGACTGCCCTACATCTGCATCACGGCGAGCGGTGGCGCGCGCATGCAGGAGGGCCTGCTCTCGCTCATGCAGATGGCCAAGACCTGCGCCGTGCTGACCCAACTCTCGCGCGAGCGGCTGCCGTTCATCACCCTGCTGACCGACCCGACCATGGGCGGTGTTTCCGCGAGCTTCGCCATGATCGGCGACGTCGTGATCGCGGAGCCCGGCGCGCTGATCGGATTCGCCGGGCCGCGCGTCATCGAGCAGACC
>CAZOQY010000108.1:0-9774 GCA_964581835.1 uncultured Streptomycetaceae bacterium
GCTGGAAGGTGGCGCTGCCGTGCACCACCGTGGGACCGGTGGGGTTCGCGAGTGCCACGCCGCCGGCGAAGCAGGAAGCGACCGCGAGCGCGGTCAGCGTCTGGCGCGGAATGTCCCCTGCGCCGCTCCGGCGCGCGCCGCGCCGGGCAGACTGGTCGATTTCGTTCAACGCTCCCCCGAGCAAAAAACGAACCGGTTGCTTCAACCCGCCACGGCAAGTTGCCCGCAGCAGTTCTTGTTCAATTATTGGTAGAGAATCTAGAGGAGCAGCAACGGGAAGTCAAAGCCTTCATGCGAGGCGCTGTGACTTCGGTCACACGTGGCCGTACTTGGCGAGCACCTGCTCGAGGGTCGCGCCCGCGTCGAGCTCGGCGCGGATCTTCACTTCGGTGGCGGTGAGCCGCTCCGCCTCGTTCAACACCTTCTCCACGGCATCGGACGGCACGACGATGACGCCATCCACGTCGCCCAGCACGAAATCGCCCGGATTGACGATCACGTGCCGCTTGGTCGCGCCGGGCAGATAGGCCGGCACCTGCCACGCGGCCACCTTCCAGCGGCCGATGGACTGAACCGGGGTGCGGTAGCGCGCGTAGACGGGGAATTTCTGCTTCGCGATCCACTCGATGTCGCGGATGCCGCCGTCCACCAGCGCGCCGGCGCAGCCGCGCGTCTTCATGCCGAGCGCGATCAGCTCGCCGAAGAAACACACGCCGTCGCCCGCCCCGCTCCACACGCTGACGCAGCCGGGCTTCAATCCGTCCACGGCCTTCATCTTGTCGGGATCGCCGCCGCCGGCGTAGGGACGCATCTCCCCGCAGATGGTGTACGCCCACCCGGCCAGCTTGCCGGCGGACTCCGGGTACGGCGCGAACACCCCCGCCAGCCCCTGGTGCTGGTAGCCGAGCGCATCGAGCACGTCCGACACCGTCGCCGCGTCCACCTTCAGGAAGCGCTGCCGGATCGCTTCGGCCTCGGGAATGCCGGGATCGAACTGGATCTTCATGTCATCAACGGCATGATTCGTGAGTCGTGATTCGAAGCCTGAAAAACAGTTTACCCGGTTGAGGGACTTCCCGAATCACGAATCACCATTCACGAATCACGCATTTCAAGTGCCGTAGCGCACTGTCGATTTCGCCGCCCTCACCGCAGCAACGGCGCTGTAACACGCAAGCCACGCGGTCTTGGGGTTGTCGGGCGCGGGGACATTCTCGAGCTTGATGCTGATGTTGCCGGTCCGGCCCCGGATATCAATATGGTGCGTGTTGTACTTCAGCGCCGGGTCGGCGACCACCTTCAGCCGGGTCTTGTCGAAGCCGACTCCCGCCAGGGACAGCACCGCCGCGATGTTCACGTTGGCGGGAAAATGCGGCACTCCCTCCCGCGCGGCGCCCTCGAACAGCACGCGCGGCTCGCGCAGCCGGTCGAGGTCCACCCCGAGCGCCTCGACGTAGGGTATGCCCTTCCACGCGGCCGGCGGCTTGGCGACCGCGATGGTGACTTCGTCCACGCCCGCGACGCAGGCGGCTTTCAGCGCGTCAAGCCCGCCGATGCCGCCCGAGGGCACCGACAACAGCGCGCCGCTCTTCGCCGCCGCGCGCTCGAGCTGCTCGCGCAGCGAGTCGTCGCACAAAGCCCCGCCCGACAGCACGATCAAATCGATCTTCTTTTTCAGCAGCGGCGCGCCGTACTCGCGCACGGCGTCGTGCGAGGCCGCCTCGATCACGACTTCGGGCTTCCGCGCGAGCATGGCCTTCACGCCGGTCACGAACGGGATGTTGTACGCCCGGGCCAATGCCTTGCCGCGCGACTGTTCGCTGCGCCCGGCGATCGCCACCACCTGCGCCCGCCCGAGATCGCCGCGCCGGACGTGCGCGATCAACAACTGCGCGATGGTGCCGCCGCCGATGATGGCCACTTTCATGGCCGGGCTCCGCCCGCCCATGAAACGTGACGAGTGACGGGTGACGAGTGACGAGTCTGCTTCGTCGTGGCCCGCTCGATCAGCTCGGGCCAGATCGCGGCGGGGGCCTTGTCGAATATGGTTTCCGCATCGGCCGGCAGCACGTGCCAGCCGCCGCGCGCGATCTCGTTCTGCAACTGACCGGCGGCCCAGCCCGAGTAGCCCGCAAATACTTTCAGGCCTCGCGTCGGTTCCGGGCGCTTGAGCCGGCCGTCGATCCAGTTGGTGTCGGCCGTGGTGTAGACGTCGCGCAGGAAAGCCGTGGCGCCCGGCGGCGGCTTGGCGGTGCGCACCAGCACGACCAGGCGCTGGCGCAAGACCGGGCCGCCGAAATGCAGCACGTCCTTGCGGCCTTTCAGCGACGCGTGGTCGGGGAATACCTCGCTCAAGGGATGCTCGAGCGGGCGGTTGATGATGACGCCCCACGGCCCGCCGCGCTGGGGATGCGTCACCAGCACCACCGTCTCGCGGAAATTCGGGTCTGCGAGCTCGCGCTTCGCGACGAGAAAGATCGCGTTCGCAGCCGTTTCGGCGGCAAATACCGCACCGCAGCATGCGGCCGCCAGGGTCGCGGCCAGCGCAGTTACGGCCCGAATCACTCCCGCCCGCAGCGATGTCATCCGCGTCGCCGGCCGGATCAGGATGCCTGCTGCGTGAACCCGCTCAGCAGCTCCTCGCTCTCGATATGGATGCGACGGTTGTCGATCGACAGCACGCCCTTGCGCCGCAGTTCCGAGAGGGTCGTGGTCACGGTCTGGCGCGAGGTTCCGGTCATGTCGGCGATTTCCTGGTGGGTCAGCGGAATGTTGAGGAAGATCTCGCCGCCGACCCGCGTCCCATAGCGCGCGGACAGCCGCAGGATCAGCTTGGCGATGCGCGCGTCCGCGTCGTCGGACACCAGGTTCACGAACATCTCGCCCAGTATGCGCAGCCGAGACGAGAGCACCTGCATGCTGAGCAGCGCCGCCTGCGGGCGCCGCGAGAGGAATCGCTTGAACTGCTCCTGCGACACCGCCAGGACTTCGGATGGCTCGCAGGCGATGGCGCTGACCACGCGGCCGCCGCCGCGCGCCACCTCCGCGAGGCCGAATATCTCGCCGGGGAAACAAAACCACAGGATGACCTCGCGCCCCTGGATCGAGTCCTGCCCGATCTTGACTTTGCCGGCCTGCAGGAAATAAACATGATGCCCGGGCGCGCCGGCCCTGAACACCGGTTCGCCGCGCGCGTAGCGCTGCACGCGGGCTTCGCCGACCAGTTCCTCGTAGTCGGCGGGATCGAGCTGGGCGAGAAAATTCGACGGCGCGACAAGTTGCGGCGCAACATCGGCCTGGATATCCGGATCGGACGATGAAAGCACGGGCTTCAGAGCCATGGGTGTCGTCTGGCGGACAGACAGTGGCGGCGGTTTGAATGAATGCTACTTGAGCCTTGACGAAAGTGTAAAGCGGCGGCGGGCTTTGTCCGCACGCCCGACAACGATTCTAACGCTTCGCCCCCAGGGAGGAGACGACATGCAGAACACGAGCAACGGTGAGGGCGTCCTGTCCGGCTTCCGTGCCAACATCATCGCGACCGGGCTTAACCCGCGCAAGGCCGCGCTCGGCTTCGTGCTGGCGTGGGCGCTTTTCTTCTACATCCTGTACGGAATGCCCCAGCCGGAGGGGCTGACCCCCGCCGGCAAGGCGACCCTCGCCGTCATGGTGTGGGCCTGCACCATGTGGGTTTTCGAGGCAATGCCGGTCGGCATCTCCGGCCTGCTGATCCCCATGCTGCTGGTGATGACCGAAGCCATCAAGCCCTTCCCGCGCGCCGCCGAGGGCTTCACCACGCCGGTGGTGTTCCTGTGTCTGTCGGCGTTCCTGTTCGCGGCCATCATGCAGGCCGCCGGGCTCGACCGCCGCATCGCGCTGTCCCTCCTGAAATGGATGAAGGTGAAGACGGTAAACGGCGTGATCTGGGCGATGTTCGTCGTCAACATCGTGCTGTCGTTCATCATTCCCGCCGCCAACGCGCGCGCCGCGACCCTGCTGCCGGTGATCAACGGCATCACCAACTTCTTCGGCGACACCGAGGCCGAGCGCAACGGCAAGAAAGCCATCGTCATCCAGACCCTGGTCTACGGCTCGATGATCAGCGGCATGTGCATCCTCACCGCGCACCTGCCCAACCTCGTGATCGTCGGCCTGTTCGAGAAGCAGCTGGGGCTGAAGCTCTCGTACGTGGACTGGTTCATCATGCAATGGCCGTACCTCGGGATGTTCGTGCTGACGCAATGGTGGGTACAGTATTACTTCAAGACCCGCGCGGTCAGCGTATCCGGCGGCTATCAGGCAATCGAGAAACAGCACGCCGAACTGGCCCGCACCTCGCAAAGCGAGTGGCTGATCCTCGCCGTGTTCGCGCTGGTCGCGCTGGCGTGGATGACCGAAACCTTCCACAAGGTCGCCGCGCACAACGTCGCGCTGATCGGGCTCGCGGTGCTGTTCGTGCCCGGGCTGTTCGGCTTCAAGTGGAAGGACCTGCAGGACCGCACCATCTGGGGCACGTTGCTGCTGCTCGCCGGGGCGCTGTCGCTGTCCTCCGCCATGTCCACGTCCGGCCTCGCGAAATGGCTGGCCGACGTTCTGCACCCGGTCAGCGCCGGTCAGTCGTGGTGGGTGATCCTGCTCGTGTTCATGGTCGGCACGCACATCATGCGGCTCGGCATGCTGTCCAACATCGCGGCGATCACGATGATCGCGCCGATCCTGCTCGCGCTGGCGCCCAAGCTCGGGCTGCACCCGGTCGCTTTCACGATGCTGGTCGCCGACACCGACACGTTCGCCTACCTGCTGCCCACGCAGATCACCGCCGCCGTCATCGCCTACTCCAGCGGCACTTTCACGATGGCCGATTATTTCAAGGTGGGATGGGTAGCGGTGCTGATCGCCATCGCCTACGGCATCCTCGTCATGGCGCCGTGGTACGCGTTCCTCGGCGTCCCGTTGTGGGACCCGACCGCGCCGTGGCCGTTCGGCAAGGTCTAGATCGACAACAAGGGGCTTGCGCATGAACCAGATGAAAGAACCGTCGCGGGCGCAACAGCCCGCCTATTCCGAGAAGACGCTGCGCGAGAAGCTCGGCGACTACGTCGCGCCCGCGGGCCTCTACGACCGCAACAAGGCGCGCCCCTTCGTCGGCAATGTGACGTGCAACGTGGACCGTCTCGTCGCCGGCAGCTGGACCGAGATCGTGCTCGACTACGAGATCGGCGCCTCCGGCGTGGCCGACGGCGCGTGGTTCAAGGCCACCTTCAAGTTTTATTCCGACTGGGCCCTGTTCCAGACCGCCGATCCGCGCGGCGCGAACTACGTATCGGCGGAGTATCAGGCCGGTCCGCTCGTTTCCGGCCAGAGCCCGGCCGCGGTGCAGTCGCTCAAGGTGCGCTTCGACCAGAAGGGCCACGAACGGCCGTTCCAGAAGGCGATCATCGTCGACACCGTGGACGGCTATCTCAACGCGGGCGACCACATCATCATCCGCCTCGGCGACCGCCGCGCCGGCGGTCCCGGCACGCGCGTGCAGACCTTCGTCGAGGACAAGTTTCGTTTCCGCTGCTACGTCGACCCGCTCGGCACCTCGCGTTTCGTCGCTGTGCCCGGCGACATCGTCATCGATATCGTGCCCGGCGCGCCGCGGTCGCTGTCGCTGGTCGGCCCGCGCATCGTGCGGCCGGGCGCGTCCATGCCGGTGCGCGTCAACGTGCACGACCAGTGGGGCAACGCCTGCCTGGACGCGGGCGGACAGGTCGAGATCGCCGCCCACCTGGACGGCAACGAGGTCTACCGCGAGAAGGTGGCCCTGCCGAAGCAGGGCTGGGCGAGCGCGGCCGTCGAGGGCCTGCCCGCCCGTGCCGGCGAGCTGGCAATCAGCGCCAGCCTTGCCGGCGCCCGCGACTGCGACTCCGCCACTCACTACGTGACCGTGGACGAAAATGCGCCCTGCGCGCGTGCCTTCTTCGGCGACCTGCACGTGCACTCGCACGATACCGTCGGCACCAACAGCCCCGACTACAACACGCGCTACGGCCGCGACATTGCCGGACTCGACGTGATGGCCTACACCGCCAACGATTTCCAGATCACCGACCAGAACTGGGAACTCGGCGTAAAAGTCATGCACGAATTGCACCAGGACGGCCGCTTCGTATGCTATCCGGTGCAGGAATGGTGCGGCAGCTCAACCGCCGGCGGCGACCACAACGTCGTGTTCCTCGGCGACGGGCGCCCCGACTTCCCGTTCAACGCGAAAGGCGAGCACAACCGCACCTTCGTCTGGAACGAGGACATGAAGGGAGCGGGCGTCGAGCTGGGCCGCTGGCCGATCGAGGACCTGTGGGCCGCCTACGTCGACGACGCCGAGCACCACCTGATCATGCCCCACGTCGGCGGACGGCGTTACATCCCCGACTGGCACCACCCCCGGCTCGAACGGCTGATCGAGATCACCTCGGCGTGGGGCCACTTCGGCTGGCTCTATCAGGACGTGATCAGCCGCGGCTACAAGCTCGGCGCCTCCGCTTCCGGCGACGAACACCGCGGACGGCCCGGCGGCGGCCTGCCCGGCACCCAGGTGTTCGGCACCAAGGGCGGCATCACCGGCATCATCGCCGACCGGCTCGACCGCGCCACCGTCGGCAAGGCGCTGCGCGCGCGCCACACCTGGGCTTCCAGCGGCGAGCGCACGGCGGGACTTACCCACTGCGGCCGCCACATCCAGGGCGACGAATTCGAGCACAAGGGCGCGGCGAAGATCGACTACCGTTTCCTCGGCAACGCCGGCTGGGACGAAATCGCGGCGTACGACCATACCGGCCGCATCTTCCACCGCGATCTGCAGAAGGAGGCGGGCTATTCCAGCCGGCGCGTGCGCATCCGCTGGGGCGGCGCGCGCATCCCCGACCGCTACCGGTGGGCGGAATGGCGCGGCACGATCAGCATCGTCAACGGCACCCTCAACCGTTTCGCCGGCGGCGGCTTCGAGCACCCGGAGGAGTCCGTCTGGCGCGCGGGGCCGACCGACATCGGCTTTCGCACCGACACCTACGGCGATTCGGATTGCGTGGTGGCGGACATCGACAACCTCGCCCGCTGCCGCATCCGCGTCCACGGCCGCATCGACAGCTACGTCAAGGTGGGCGACCCGCTCGCCGGCAATCCCTTCGTGCACTGCCCCACCTTCGACTGGGAGGTGAGCGGCGCCGAGCTGCTGGCGAGCGAAGGACGGCTGCGGCGTGAACTGGGCGGCTGCGAACTGTTCCTCGCGGTCGAGCGCATGAGCGAGCGGCCGATGCCGCGCGACGTCGCGGGTGCGCTGGAAATTCAGCCCGCCAACGGCCCGCACGGCTTCCGGCCAGTGTACTGCTACGGCCGCCAGGCGGACGACGCCAAGGTCTGGACCTCGGCGATGTTCATCACCTTCCGTTAGCCGCGCCGGGCGCCAGGCCGTGGCGCCGGTAGATGTCCGCGACGCACTCGCCCAGCAGGAATTCGACGAGCCGCGCGCCCCACGCGCCGCCGTCGCCGACGACGCCGACGTGCACCCGGCTTTTTTCCTGGGCGGGATCGTTCTCGCCCTCCGGCGTCAGCGGCAGAAACTCGAAGGTCGCGGGAAACATCCGCGCGTAGCGTAGCGCGAGGTGGTAGAACACCACTGCCGCATCGGCGCGCCCGTCGGCGACCGCCTGTGGCGCCTCGCGGTGGTGAATGCTGTCGCCGTAGACCACGCGCGGGTGCGGCTTGCCGTCGAGACAGTCGAGCGCGAGGCCGATCCGCGCGCTGATGCCGCGCAGGGTGTTCACGTAGGTCGCGTAGCTCACCGTTTCGGTCAGCGGATTCGACAGGAACAGCCTCACGTCGGCACGCGCGAGGTCGGCGATGCCACGGATGCCGCGGGGATTGCCCTTGCCGACGAGCAGCACGTTGCCCCGGCTGCGGGCGAGCGGCGCGTGAGCGCGCATCGCGCCGCGCGCGACCAGCCCGTCGAGCACTCCGGGTGGCCCGATGAACACGTGCGGCGCGACCATCACCGTCAGGTTGCCGAGCGCGAAACCGCCGGCGGCGAGCGCCTCCACCACCACCCGTGGCGGCGTGGTCGCGTAAAAGACATCCACGACTTCCGGGTGCCGGATCAGAAAAATCTGCAGCGCTTCCGCCAGCGCCATGTGATGGTTGCCGTCCGAGAACACCGCGAGCCGGGCCGCCCGTGGGTCGCCGTGCAAATCGAGGCAGACGTTGGACAGCGGCTGCATGAAAGCGGCGGCCGGAACCGTACGGGCGCGTTCCGGTGGCCAGAACAGCGCGTCGCTCATGCCCGGCCTCAGGAAATCGCCTGATAATAGAGGTTCTGCGGGTGGTTGGCCTGCGCGAAGAAGAACCAGCGCTCGGCGACGAGCCCGGGATACTGCGCCGCGAACGCAAGCACGAACAGGCCGTGCGTGTCCGCCGCCAGCCCGGTCGCCAGCAGCAGCGACGGCAGCACGAACGCCGCGAGGATGAAGCCCCACTTGACCGCGCGCAGCACGGCGCGGCCGCGTCCATGAAAGAACTCCCGCGTGTTGAACGAGCCGCCCATGAAGCCCTGGGACTTCTGTGCAACGCGCGGATGCTTGACCCCGATCGCCGTTTGCAGCGTGGACCGCGGCTTCAGCCGCGCGTTTCGCGCCAGCGACGCGCTGCGCGTACCCCATCCGGCCAGCGTGGCCGCCAGCGCCCAGCCGCCGTACGTCGCCGCCAGCCCCGGGGCCACGACGACCGCCAGCGCCGCGGCGAGCGTGAACCCCGACGCGCTCCCAAGGACGAGATAGTTCACCACCGTCCACGGCGTCGCCCACTCCTGCAGGAACTTGAGGCAGGCGTAGATCATCGCCGTACAGACGAAGAGAGCGATCGCGAGGATCGCGCCGGCCGCACCGAGCGCGAGGGTGCCACCGAGAACGAAATAGTGGGCGAGGCCGTAGCCGGCCACGACGGCCATGAACGCCGGCAGCACGATCACCTCGCGCGACAGCCACGATGTTCGCCAGCACGCGGCCGAACGCCAGGCCCGCTCGGGATGCCCCAGGTGGAAGAACGAAGCGAGCAGGCCGGCGCCGGTGAGGCCGACCGCCACGGCCGCCCCCGCCGCATAGAATCCGCCTCCCGGCGCGGGCAGGAGCGCCAGGGCGGACGCGGCCTCCGTCGCGGCCAGCGCCAGGAACAGTCCCTGTCCGGCGCCGATCAGGGTAGTGAGAAAAATAACCGAGAAGGCCGGATGCACGGCTCACCAGGACGTCACGTCGTCGAGCGCCGGATCCTTCAGCCCCGGCTTGGGCAGCAGGCCGTCGATCTTCAGAGGATTGTCGGCGCGCTCCAGTTCGTCGGCATGGATGCGTCGCTCGGTCTTGCGTCGCGGCAGGTAATGGTTCGCGGGTTGCGTCCCCCACTCCGGCATCAGCTGGTAGCCGCCGTTCTCGCGGATCGCCTTCGACACCACCGACTCCGGGTCGTGGATGTCGCCGTACAGCCGCGCACTGGTCGGGCAAGCCAGCACGCACGCGGGTTTGCGCTCCGCCTCCGGCAGCGCCGGGTCGTGGATGCGGTCCACGCAGAGCGTGCATTTCTTCATCACCTTCTGGCGTTCGTCCAGCTCGCGCACGCCGTACGGGCAGGCCCAGGCGCAGTACTTGCAGCCGATGCACTTGTCGTAATCGACCAGGACGATGCCGTCCTCCGCGCGCTTGTAGCTCGCGCCGGTCGGGCACACCGGCACGCAGGGCGGGTCCTCGC
>CAZOQY010000109.1:0-4659 GCA_964581835.1 uncultured Streptomycetaceae bacterium
GGCCTGGCGCGAGGGCGCGGACTCCACAGCGTAAAGCCGCAATGGACAGGATTAACAGGATTTACAAGATTAGATTTCACAAAAACAAAATACTGGCACTTCTTTGTTTGAATCTTGTTGATCCTGTAAATCCTGTCTATTGGCGGGTTTTGGGTTTGTTCTTGTAAATCCTGTCCATTACTGCCACTCAATGCGCGCGATCACGCTGATAGCCGGCGACGGCATCGGGCCCGAGGTAACCAGCTCCGCCCGCGATATCGTGCTGGCGGCGGGCGCCCAGGTCCGTTTCGAGGAAGTCGTCGCAGGGCTGCGCGCCGAGAAGGAGCACGGCACGCCGCTGCCGCGGGCGGTGTTCGATTCCATCGATTCCACCCACCTTGCCCTGAAAGGTCCGACCCAGACGCCGTTCGGCGGGGATTACCGGGTCCAGATCGAACGCGCCGAGGCGCCGGGCAGGGTCGGCAAACGCTCCTATCCCAGCATCGCGATCGCGCTGCGCAAGGAGCTGGGCCTGTTCGTCAACGTGCGCCCGGTCAGGAACTACCCCGGCGTTGCCACGCGCTTCGGGCAGGTGGATCTCCTGATCTTCCGCGAGAACAGCGAGGACCTCTACATCGGCATGGAACGCATGGTGGACGAGGGCACCGCCGAGGCGATCAAGATCATTTCCGTGCGCGGCACCGAGCGCGTTGCGCGCTTCGCGCTCGATTACATGAAGCGGCTCGGCCGCAAGCGCATGACCATCGTGCACAAGGCCAACGTGCTGAAGATGACCGACGGCCTGTTCCTCAGGACCGCGCAGGACGTCGCGAAGAGCGAGCCCGGCATCACGGCGGACCAGCGCGTGGTGGACGCCCTGTGCATGGAGCTGGTGATGCGGCCGGAGGAATTCGACAGCCTGCTGCTGCCCAACCTCTACGGCGACATCGTGTCCGATCTCGCCGCCGGCCTGGTCGGCGGCCTGGGCGTGGCGCCGGGCGCGAACATCGGGCCGGAATGCGCGATGTTCGAGGCGGTGCACGGCTCGGCGCCGGATATCGCCGGCAAGAACATGGCCAACCCGATGGCGATGATCCTGTCGGCGGTCATGCTGCTGCGCTACATCGGCGAAGCGGCGGCGGCCGACCGAATCGAGGCGGCGCTGATCGCGGTCCTGCGCGAGAAACGCGCCGTCACGCGCGATCTCGGCGGCACCGCCGGCACGCGGGCGATGACGGATGCCATCATCGAAAAGCTGAAATAGCCGGCATCGGCATCATGAGCAAGCGAATCGTATTCGTCGGCGCCGGCGCCATCGGCGGCTACGTCGGCGGGCATCTCGCCCGCGCCGGCAACGACGTGACGCTGATCGACCCGTGGCCGGAGCACGTCGAGCACATGCGCAGGCACGGCCTCTCGCTCTCCGGCACGACGCCGGCCGAGAGTTGCACCGTGCCGGTCAACGCGCTCCACATCACCGACGTGCAGGGCCTGGTGAAGCAGAAGCCGGCGGACATCGTCTTCCTGTGCGTCAAGTCCTACGACACCGAGTGGGCGACGGTGATGATCCGCCCGTTCCTCGCGCCCGACGGCTTCATCGTTTCCCTCCAGAACTGCATCAACGAAGAGCGCATCGCGCAGCACGTCGGCTGGGGCCGCGTCGTGGGCTGCATCGCCAGCCTGATCGCGGTGGAGCTCTACAAGCCCGGCCACATCATGCGCACGGTGCCCATGGGCGGCGACCGGCACACCGTGTTCAGGATCGGCGAGCCGCACGGCCGCTCGACGAAGCGCGTCGAGGCGGTCGCGGAGATTCTCAAGGCGGTGGACAGCTCGAAAGTCACGCCCAACCTGTGGGGCGAGCGTTGGTCCAAGCTGGTGGTCAACTCGATGCGAAACGGCCTGTCGGCGGCGACCGGCCTCTACGGCAACCAGCGCGATGCCCTCGAAGGCCCGCGCTGGGTTTCCATCCGGCTCGGCAGCGAGGCGGTCCGCGTCGGCCAGGCGCTCGGCTTCCAGCTCGAGCGGATGCTCGGCATGGATGCCGAAGTGCTGGCGAAGGCGGGCGAGGGCAGCCAGGATGCGCTGGCGGAAATCGTCAACGTTCTCGCGGAAGGCGCGAAGAAGCGCTCCGACGACCAGCGGCCGTCGATGGCGCAGGACATCGCCAAGGGCCGGCGCACCGAGACCGATTTCATCAACGGCTTCGTCGCGGCGCGCGGGGACGAGATCGGGGTGCCGGCGCCGACGCACGCGAAGATGCACGCGGCGGTGAAGCGCGTGGAACGGGGCGAAGCGAAACCCAGCCCGGCCCTGATCGAAGGTTTCTAGGAGGATCCGTGGCTATCCGAAAATACCTTCTGGCCGCATTGCTGGTGCTCGCCTGTATGCCGGCAGGCGCCCAGGGTTGGGCGCCCTCGAAACCGGTCGAGATCGTCGTGCCGACGACGCCCGGCGGCAGCGTGGACCTCACCGCGCGCCTGCTGCAGAAAATCCTGCAGGACGGCGGGCTCGTCAAGGTGCCGGTCAGCGTGGTCAACAAGCCGGGCGGCGGCGGCGCAGTGTCGCTGGCCTATCTCAACCAGCACCCCGGCGACGGGCATTTTCTCGCCACCAATACGCCCAACATCATCGCCAACGACATCAACGGGCGCACGCCGGTGCGCTACACGGACGTCACGCCGCTCGCGACGATGGCGAGCCAGTACACGGTGCTGGCGGTGCGCGCGGATTCGCCGTTGAAAAGCGGCAAGGACCTGGTCGAGCGGCTGCGCAAGGACCCGGGCTCGCTCGCGGTGTCGACGCCGACCACCCTGGGCAGCGTGAATCACATGGCCTACGCGCTCGTGGCCCGGGCGGCGGGCGTGGACGTGAGGAAACTGAAGGCGGTCATACTGGGATCGGGCGGAGACGGCGCCACCGCGGTGCTGGGCGGGCACGTCGATGCGCACGTCGGCACGACTTCCTCCGTGATACGCATGGTGGAGTCCGGGAAAATGCGCGTGCTGGGAATCGCCGCGCCGCGGCGCCTGGCCGCGCCGTACGACAACACGCCGACCTGGACCGAGCAGGGGCTGCCGGTGGTCATGGACACCTGGCGCGGCGTGATCGGCCCGCGCGGCATGCCGCCCGAGCAGATCGCGTTCTGGAACGGCGTGTTCGCGAAAGCGGTGGCGAGCGACATCTGGAAGCAGGCGCTCGCCGCCAACAGCTGGGATGCGAATTATCTCGACAGCGATGGCACCAGGAAGCTGTTCGATTCCGACCACAAGGAATACCGCTCGATTCTCTCCGACCTCGGTTTGCTCAGGGAAAAATAGACGTGACCGCCACAACGATGTTCGAGAAGATCTGGTCGCGCCACGTCGTCGCGGAGGAAGAGGGCGAGGTGCTGCTCTACGTCGACCGCGTCTACATCCACGAAGGTTCCTCGCACGCCTTCGCGCAACTCGACAAGCGCGGGCGGCTGGTGGCGCGGCCGCGGCAGGTGTTCGCGCATGCGGACCATTACGTGCCCACGGCGACGCGGGCGGGCGGAGTGGAGGGGATCGCCATCCCCGAGATCCGCAACATGGTGAAGCTGCTTCAGGCCAACACCGCGAAACACGGCGTCACCCTGTTCGGCATCGACGATCCCCGGCAGGGAATACTCCACATCGTCCCGCCCGAGCAGGGCATTACCCAGCCGGGGCTGATCATCGTCGGCGCGGACTCGCATACCTCGACCCACGGCGCGTTCGGCACCCTGGCTTTCGGCGCCGGCGCGTCCGAGGTCATGCACGCGATGGCGACCCAGCAGCTCTGGCAGAGGAAGCCCGCGACGCTGCGCATCACGGTCGGCGGCAAGCTCGGTTTCGGCGTGTCGGCCAAGGACCTGATCCTCGCCATCATCGCGAAGATCGGCGTTTTCGGCGGCGCCGGCCACGTCATCGAGTACGCCGGCACGGCCATCACCGGCCTGACGATGGAAGGACGCATGACCCTGTGCAACATGTCGATCGAGGCCGGCGCGCGCGCCGGGATGATCGCGCCGGACGAGACGACCTATGCCTACGTGGAAGGCCGTCCCTGGGCGCCGATGCAGGGCGCGGAGTGGGCGAGGGCGCTCGATGCCTGGAAGGCTCTGCCGACGGACGCGGGCGCAACGTTCGACAAGGAGCTCGCGCTCGACGGCAACGCCGTCGCGCCGATGGTGACGTGGGGCACGAACCCGGAGCAGGCCGGTCCGGTCACGGGAAACGTCCCGGACTTGCGCAGCGTGGCCGACGAGAGCCGCAAAGCCGAATACGAAGCCGCGCTCGATTACATGGGGCTGCAGTCCGGCATGCCGCTGCGGGACATCCGGGTGGACCGCGTGTTCATCGGCTCCTGCACCAACGCCAGGATCGAGGACCTGCGCGCGGCCGCCGAAGTGGCGCGCCTGGGCAAAGCGACGATTCCGGCTTGGGTCGTGCCCGGCTCGGGCACCGTAAAAGCCCAGGCCGAGAAGGAGGGGCTGGATCGCATCTTCATCGCGGCCGGCTTCGAGTGGCGCGAGCCCGGTTGTTCACTGTGCACCGCGATCAACGGCGACCAGTTGAAACCGGGCGAGCGTTGCGCTTCGACGTCCAACCGCAATTTCCGCGGCCGTCAGGGCACCGGCGGCAGGACGCATCTCCTGAGTCCCGCCATGGCCGCGGC
>CAZOQY010000109.1:4759-9724 GCA_964581835.1 uncultured Streptomycetaceae bacterium
GCCGTCAGGGCACCGGCGGCAGGACGCATCTCCTGAGTCCCGCCATGGCCGCGGCCGCGGCCCTGAAGGGACGCCTGACGGATGTTCGCGAGTTGCTGAAATAAACCCAACAGCCTTGACACAGAGGACTCGGAGGACACAGAGGAACAGATCAAAAGACCTAGCACTGTTTTTTTGAATAAAGTCTCTGTGTCCTCTGCGTCCTCCGTGTCTGAGCTTTTTTACAGGATTATTATGGAACCCTTCACCACGCTCACCGGCAACGGCGCGCCGATCGACGAGCCCAACATCGACACCAACCAGCTGTGCCCGACGCGCTTCAACAAGGTGCCGCGGGGGCCGAAGCACCGCGACATCCTGTTCCACGACCGCCGCTTCAATCCGGACGGCTCGGAGAAGGAGCACCTGCTCAACGTCGAGCCGTTCAAGCGCGCGCAGATCATCGTCGCCAACCGCAACTGGGGCGGCGGCTCGTCGCGCGAGAGCGCGGTGTACGCCCTCTACGAGTTCGGCATCCGCTGCATCATCGCGCCGAGCTTCGCCGACATTCATTCGAACAACTGCGCCAAGAACGGGTTGCTCACGGTCGTATTGCCGGACGAGGAATGCGCGGCGCTGCGCAAGCAACTGCGCGACAAGCCGGGGACGACGATCTCGGTGGACCTGGAAGCGCAGACCGTGACGGATGCCGGGGGCAGGACCTACCGCTTCAACATCCACCCGGTGCGCAAGAAGTGCCTGCTCGAGGGGCTCGACGACGTCGCGCGCACGGCGCAGTACAGCGACCGTTTCGAGGCGTTCGAGGCCGCCTACCGCCGGGAACGGCCCTGGCTCTACGCCGCGGGGAAGCCGTAGCGCCGGGACGCATGCATTTTCCCTCCGGCAGGTCGGCCGGGCTATAGCCGAATGCCCGCGCAACCGAGTGGTTATAATGGCGCCTGCCCCGGCCGGCCGGAAAGAAAATTCAAGTGATACCCGCCAAGAGACTCCGTTACTCCGCCATCGTCGACCGGCCGCCGCTCGTGCTGCCGGACAAGGCGCGCGTCGTGGTATGGCCGGTGGTGAACGTCGAGGTGTGGGACATCGCGCGGCCGATGCCGAGCCAGGTGCTGCCGCCGCCCACCGGCGTCACGCTACTGCCCGACGTGCCGCACTGGGGCTGGCACGAATACGGTAACCGCGTCGGCTTCTGGCGCATCAAGGCGATCCTCGACGAGCTGAAAATCGTGCCGTCGCTGTCGGTCAACGCCCGCGTCTGCCTCGACTATCCGCGCATCGCGCGCGCCTGCCGCGACGCCGGCTGGGAATTCATGGGGCACTCCTACGACCAGCGGCCGACGCACACCGAGCCGGACGCGGCCGACATGATCCGGCGCTCCGTGAAGATACTGCGCGAGTTCACCGGCAGGCGGCCGGTGGGCTGGATGGGGCCGGGGCTGACCGAGACGCTCGACAGCCCGGAGCAGCTGGCCGCCGCCGGCATCAAGTACGTCGCCGACTGGGTGATCGACGACGAGCCCTGCCTCATCAAGACCCGCAAGGGCCCACTGGTGACGATGCCGTATACCCTGGAATTGAACGACATCGCCATGATGGTGGTGCAGCACCACACGGCGAAGGAGTTCGAGACGCGCTGCATGGACCAGTTCGACCGGCTCTACCGGGAAGGCAAGGAGCGGGCGAAGGTCATGGCGATCGCGGTGCACCCCTACATCTCGGGCGTGCCGCACCGGATCAAGTACTTCGAGGCGGTGATGAAGCGCCTGAGCAGGCACAAGAACGTGCTGGTCTGGAACGGCGAGCAGATACTGGATTGGTACCTGAAATCACGCAAACGCTGACAAAGGAGACGACGTGAAGTTGCTGACATTTACGGTGGATGGCAAGACGCGTCCCGGGGCGCTCAAGGGCGACCGGGTGGTGGACCTCGCGGCGGCGGGGCTGCCGGCGGGCCCGTTCGGCGGGCTGATCGAGATCGCGCGCGGCGGCGACGCCATGGTCGAGCGCGCGCGCCAGGCGATGAACGACGCCAAGTCGAAAACGTATGCGCTGGCTGACGTGAAAGTGGAGGCGCCGATCCGCCGCCCGGGCAAGGTGCTCGCGGTGGGGCTCAACTACATCGACCACTGCAAGGAAGCCAACCTGCCGGTGCCGCCCGAGCCCGTGCTGTTCACGAAATGGTCCACCTCGGTGGTCGGGCCGTACGACGACGTGACCTGGCCGGCGGCGTGCAGCAAGGAAGTGGACTACGAGGTCGAGCTGGGGGTGGTGATCGGCAAGCGCGCAACCAACGTGTCCGAGAAAGACGCGCTCTCTTACGTCATGGGCTACACCGTAGTGAACGATGTCTCCGCGCGCGACCAGCAGTTCGCCAACGCCAAGCAGTGGGACCGCGGCAAGTCGTTCGACACTTTTTGCCCGTATGGTCCGTACATCGTGACGCGCGACGAGATTCCCGATCCGCATGGGCTGCAGGTGAAGACGATCCTGAACGGCAAGGAAATGCAGAACTCCAACACCAAAAATCTCATCTTCAACGTCAACAAGATCATCGCCTACGCCTCGATGGGCACCACGCTCGAGCCGGGCGACCTGATCCCGACCGGCACGCCCTTCGGCGTCGGTTTCTCGCGCAAGCCGCCGGTGTTCCTGCAGGACGGCGACGTCTGCGAGTGCGAGGTGGAGAAGGTCGGGAAAATCCGCAACCGCATCAAACTTTCACGGTGAGCGCCCGATGGGTCGCCTGACGGTTCGGCGTGCTGCGGTCGGCGCGGTATTGTTGGCCGTCAGTGCGCTGGCCGCGGCCCAGCCGGCATGGGCGCCCGAGCGGGCGGCGGACATCATCGTCAACACCGCGGCGGGCAGCGGCCCCGACCGCATGGCGCGCGCGCTGCAGAAGATCTGGCAGGAGCAGAAGCTCGTGCCCACGGCTGTAACCGTGAGCAACCGTCCCGGTGGGGGCGGGGCGATCGCCTACAACTTCTTGAACCAGAAAGGCGCCGACGGCCATTTCGTCGCCATCGCCTCGGCCAGCCTCATCAGCAACAACGTCATGGGGCGCGGGCCCGGCCCGTCTGACATTACGCCCATCGCCCGGCTCTCGGGCGAATATATCGCGGTGGCCGTCCGCGCCGACTCGCCGCTGAAGAGCGGGCGCGAGATGATCGAGATCCTCAGGAAGGATCCCGGCGCGCTGAGCGTGGGCGTGGCAACCAGCCTCGGCAATTCCAATCATCAGGCCGTGGCGCTGGCGCTGAAAGTATCCGGCGTCGACGTGCGCAAGGCGAAGAACGTGGTGTTCCAGTCCGGCGGCAATGCCATCACCGCGCTGCTGGGCGGACACGTCGACGTGGTGCCGGCCTCGGTCAGCAGCTGGGTCGGCCGCCTGAAGGCCGGGGAAGTCAGGCTGCTCGCGGTGGCCGCGCCGCAGCGGTTGACCGGCGACATCGCCCAGGTCCCGACCTGGCGCGAGCAGGGCGTCAACGCGGTGGTCTCCAACTGGCGCTCGCTGATCGGTCCCCGCGACATGACCGCGTCGCAAACCACCTACTGGGAAGCGGCCACGCGCAAGGCGATCGCGACCGAGGAGTGGAAGCGCGAGCTCGATCAGGGCCACCTGACCGACGAGTTTCTCGGCAGCGCCGGCTTCCGCAAGTACCTCGAAGAACAACAGGCCCAGATCCGGGCGCTGCTGGCAGACCTCGAGCTGGTCAAGTAAGCGTTCTCAGCTCTCTCCGGGGGCGCGGGAGAGCGCGATGAGAAAGCGGCACGTACGTATCTGCGTACACTGGAGCGGGCGCCACGACCCGAGGGCGGCGCGAAGCCATTCGCGCGAAGCGGCCGTCACAACCCCGTGCCCGTCGACCAGGCTGCTTCACGCCGCGCGCTCGAATCCGCGCCCCTCTTTTTCTTGTCTGTGTCTGAACTATTGCAAAAGAACTGAGATGGCACCCCGATCCCAATTTGCATTTGCAAGGAGCTGAGCATGGGTTTCTACTACATCAGCATTTTTAGCTTGATGATGCTGGGCGCCATCTACACGGTGCTGATTTTCGCTTTCTGGGGTATCGCGCGCTTCACGCACGGGATGCCGGGGCGCAAGGTGCTGCTAACAATAGTCGGGGCTGTGTTTCTCGTAGGGCCAGTGGTTGAAGAACTGTGGATCGCGTGGAATTTCGGGCAGGCGTGCAAGGAGGCAGGGACGTTCATCTACAAGAAGGTGGAAGTGGAGGGTTTCTATGACGACACGCGGTCCACTCATGCGGGGACGCCAATACCGCAGGCGGTCGAGTCGTTTGAAAAAACTGGCTATCGGTTTCTTGAAATGAAAGGCCGAGAGAAGTTCGTTCGTATAGAGAAAATCGATGGCCAATGGAAGCCCATCGTTCTCGACCACCCCACGGCGAGGTATCACTACAAACACACCGATCCAATAAATGGCACGCGCGTGAGCCATAAAGTTGGCAGAAGCGGCACTTTGGTGCTGGATAGTGGCACAAATGACGTGATTGCCCGCTACACGAGCTTTGGGCGAGAGCCGCCGTGGTTTTGGATCGGCCTCGGCATCCCCGGGTTTGCGTGCGATGCGCCTGGCCGATGGCCTAACACCAGTGGCAATGCTCTTGTATACAGAGAATCACTAATTCCCGTAACAAAACCTTAGGAAGAAGGCGATGGCGATTTCTGACTACTACAAGTTTTCGGCGTTGGCCACCGCGTCCTATGTACGGATGGGTGGGCGTTCATTGGACGGCGCAACCTTTGCGGAAGAAGCGGCCAACGCACAACGTCAAGCTGGCGGCCGCCTTCCCACGGAGCAAGCCAGATATTTGTTCGATCCTGCGAATAACTATGGTGCGCCGGTTTGGGATGTTATTTCCTACTACGGCAACGATGTACCGCAGTTCGCTAACCGCCTTCGGGGTCGGACCTGCGCAACGCATTGAATTCGTGAATGAACGAGCT
>CAZOQY010000110.1:0-9534 GCA_964581835.1 uncultured Streptomycetaceae bacterium
CCAGTTGTTGTTGAGGAAGGCGCGGAAGCAGCCGTCGCGGCTGCGCGCGCGGATCTGCCGGTACTGGTGCACGACCAGCGCGCCGGCAGCGGCGAGCCCCGCGTAGTACAGGGTGCCCAGGCGCGCCCAGGCGCCGACCGCCGCCATGATCGAGAGGAACAGCACGTGGCAGACCATGACGGCGGCGACGTCGTAGCGCCCGAGGAAGATCGCCGAGGAGTTCACCCCGACTTTCAGGTCGTCATCGCGGTCCACCATCGCGTACTCCGTATCGTAGGCGATGATCCAGAAGAACGTCGCGGCCATCACCACCCAGGCCATCGTGGGCAGCGTGTCCTGCTGGGCGGCGTAGGCCATCGGCACCCCGAAGCTGAACGCGATGCCGAGCCCGGCCTGGGGAAAGACGACGTGGCGCTTGAGAAACGGGTAGATCACGGTAACGGCCAGCCCGAAAAAGGACAAGTAGAGCGCGAGCCGGTTCAGTTGCAGCACGAGGGCGAACGAGAGCGCCAGCAGGACCGTCGCCAGCGCGACCGCTTCGCCCGGCGGGAGTTCGCGCGCGGCCAGCGGGCGCCCGCGCGTGCGCTCGACGTGGGGATCGATGTCGCGGTCGGCGAGGTCGTTGACGATGCAGCCGGCCGAGCGCATCAGCACCGTGCCCACCATGAAAATCGCCAGGATGTCGAGGTCGAGCCGTCCCGGCGCCGACAGCCACAGCGCCCACAGCGTCGGCCACAGCAGCAGCAGGATGCCGATCGGCTTGTCGAGCCGCATCAGCCGCTCGTAGGCGTCGAGGCGCTCTTTCAGGGTCATGACAAACGCGTGGCGGTGGAGAAACGGGCCATCAGTATAGGCGATTTACCTGTAATCCCTCCAAGACGCCGCAGAGAAAGCGTCCGGACAGAGCTCCCTGCCACAAGAACGCTTCTGCTGTAACGCTGCACCTGAGACGCCTCACCTGAGACGCAGTATCTGCGACGTCCCATCTGAGACGTCCTTCTATGCTTTCAGGTAATCGTGGCGGGCGCCCAGCCAGCGCGCGAGGTGGGCGCGGGCGCGATCGGGCTCTTCCCGCAGCAGCGTTTCCGCGCAATCGCGCGCGGCGTCGAGCAGGTCGAGATCGCGCTCGAGATCGGCGAAACGCAGCAGCGGCGCGCCGCTCTGGCGCGCGCCCAGGATTTCGCCGGGACCGCGCAGCCGCAGGTCGTGGCGCGCGATTTCGAAGCCGTCGGTGTTCTCGTAGATGATCTTCAGCCGCTCGCGCGCGGTCGGCGTCAGCGGCTGCTGGTAGAGCAGGATGCAGGTGCTGGCGCCCGTGCCGCGGCCGATGCGCCCGCGCAACTGGTGCAGCTGCGCCAACCCGACGCGCTCGGCGTGCTCGATCACCATCAGCGTCGCGTTGGGCACGTCCACCCCGACCTCGATCACGGTGGTCGCCACCAGCAGCTGGATGGCGCCGCTCTTGAAGTCGGACATGACCCGCGCCCGCTCGGCGGGTTTCAGCCGCCCGTGCACGAGACCGGCCTTCAGTTCGGGGAAAGTTCTCTGCACGGTTTCGTGGGTTTCCAGCGCGGTCTTCAGTTGCAGCGCCTCGGACTCTTCTATCAGGGGACAGACCCAGTACGCCTGGCCGCCATCCACGCAGGCATCGCGGATGCGGCGGACAACCTCGGCCCGGCGCGCGACGGACACGAGCTTGGTCGTAACCGGCGTGCGCCCGGGCGGCATCTCGTCGATCACCGACACGTCGAGATCGGCGTAGTAGCTCATCGCCAGCGTGCGCGGGATCGGCGTCGCGCTCATCATGAGCTGGTGCGGCTGTGCGCCGCGGTTCGCGCGCGCGCCCTTCATGCGCAGCGCCAGGCGCTGGTGCACGCCGAAGCGATGCTGCTCGTCGACGATTGCCAGCGCCAGGCTCCTGAACTTCACTTCCTCCTGGATCAGCGCGTGCGTGCCGACCACCACGGCGGTGCCGCCAGCAGCGACCTGCGCCAGGGCCTCGCGCTTCTCTTTCGCGCGCAGGCTGCCCGACAGCCAGGCGACGCCGATGCCCAGGCCGTCGAGCCAGTCGCGGAATTTGGCATGGTGCTGCTCGGCCAGGAGTTCGGTGGGCGCCATCACCGCGACCTGGTGTCCGTTCTCGACGCATTGCAAGGCGGCCAACGCGGCGACGATGGTCTTGCCGCTGCCGACGTCGCCCTGCAACAGGCGCTGCATGGGGTACGGCTGGGCCAGGTCATGGCGCACCTGCGCGAGCGCCCGGTTCTGCGCCGTGGTGAGTCTGAACGGCAGCCGGGCGAGCAGCGCCTGCGCCAGCCGGCCGCGCGGCTTCAACGCCGGTGCGCCGGCGCTCTTCCGCCGGCGGTAATGCACCCGCATCGAGATCTGCTGCGCCAGCAGTTCGTCGAACTTGACGCGACGCCAGGCGGGATGGGTGCGGCCCGCGAGCGTCGCCTGCGGCACCTGCGGCGGCGGATTGTGCAGCAGCAGCACCGCCTCGCGAAAACCCGGCAGGCCGAGCGGCCCGGTGACTCCCGCAGGCAGGGTGTCCGCCAGATCGGAATTGGCAAGGGCGTGGGCGATCAGCCGCCGCAGCCCGTCCTGCGTCAAGCCGGCCGTCGTCGGGTAAACCGGCGTCAGCGCGCGCGCCACCGGCAATCCCTCGCTCACCAGCCGGTACTTCGGGTGAATCATCTCGGGTCCGTGGAAGCCGTGGCGAATTTCGCCGAAGGCGCGCACGCGCGCGCCGGGCGCGAGTTGCTTCTGCTGGCTTTGATAGAAATTGAAGAAGCGCAGCGTCAGCACGCTGCCGCCGTCCTGGACGTGGCAGACCAGCTGGCGGCGCGGCCGGTACTTCACGTCGGTCTCGACCACGACCCCTTCGACCAGGACCGGCTGGCCGGACGGCGCTTCGGCGAGCGCGTGGAGCCGGGTCTCGTCGTCGTAGCGCAACGGCAGGTGCAGCACCAGGTCGAACTGGCTGGCGATCCCGAGCTTGGCGAGCCGCTCCAGCGTGGAACGGCTCAGGCCCGACAGAGAGGGGTGAGGGGTAAGGGGTGAGGCGTCCGGGCCCGACGGCTTCTCGCGCTTCACGCCTCTCTCCTCACACCTCTCGCCTCACTCGATATGCAGTATGGCGTCGATTTCCACCAGCGCCCCGCGCGGCAGCGATGCCACCCCGACCGCGGCGCGCGCGGGATAGGGCGCCTGGAAATACATCGCCATGGTTTCGTTCACCAGCGCGAAGTTGGCGAGGTCGGTGAGATAGACCGTGAGTTTGACGGCGTCCTTGAGGTCGCCGCCCGCCGCCTTCGCCACCGCCTGCAGGTTCTGGAACACGCGATGGATCTGCGGGCCGACGCCCGCGATCATCTCCATCGTCGCTGGCTCGAGCCCGATCTGGCCGGCGAGATAAACGGTGTTGCCGCAGCGCACGGCCTGCGAATAGGTGCCGATCGCCTTGGGCGCGGCATCGGTATGGATGATCTGCCTGGGCATGGCTCTCTCCTTCAGGATGGCAGCTTGAGCACGTATTTCGCGAGGATGTTGCGCTGGATCTCGCTCGAGCCACCGTAAATGGTGGCCGGGCGCGAATAGTAGAAAGGATTGAGGAAGTCGGTGTCGACGCCGGCGACGCTCCGCACGCCGGCGATGACGCCCTCCTCGGCGCCGGCCTCGACCAGCAGTTCCGACAGGCGTTGCCAGGTTTCCATGGTCCAGACTTTCAGCATGGAGACGTCCTGGCCGAGCGTCTCGCCCCGTTTGACCTGCTCGACGAAGCGGCCGTAGAGCGCGGCGCCGTCCTCGATGTCGAGCTTCAGCGCGATGAAGCGGTCGACGAAGCCGGGATCCTCGAGCAGGCCCTTGGCGCGCGCGACTTTCTCCAGGCGCTGCAGCGCGTACTGCGGGCGCCGCGGGCTGCCGATGCCGAGCCGCTCGAAGCCGAGCAGCGCCTTCGCCACCGTCCAGCCGTCGTTCAACTGCCCGACCAGGTTCTCGCGCGGCAGCCGCACGTTGTCGAAGTACACCTGGCAGAACTCGCCGTGCCCGGCGAGGTTGATGATCGGCCGCAGCGTAATGCCCGGCGTCTTCATGTCGGCGAGGAAGAAGCTGATGCCCTGCTGCTTCTTCGCCGCCTTGTCGGTGCGCGCGAGCAGGTAGATGTGGGTCGCGTCGTCGGCGAGCGTCGTCCAGATCTTCTGGCCGTTGACGACGAAATGGTCGCCGTCCGGCACCGCGGCCGTCTGCAGTCCGGCCAGGTCGGAACCGGCGTTGGGCTCGGAATAGCCCTGGCACCAGATGTACTCGCCGGAGCGCGTGCGCGGCAGGTAATGATTCTTCTGCGCCTCGGTGCCGAAACGCATGATGAGCGGGCCGACCTGGGTGATGCCCTGGTCCGGCGCGCGCGCAATACCGTGGCGCTCCAGCTCCTCGAGGTAGATCACCATCTTGCCGGCGTCGAGCGCCATGCCGCCCCACTCGCGCGGCCAGTTGGGCGCGATCCAGCCCTTCTCGTCCAGCTTGCGCCACCAGTCGCGCATTTCGCGCCAGCGCGCACGGTGCAGGATGTAGCGCAGCTCGCGCGGGTACTCCGCCTCGAAGAACGCCCGCACTTCGCGGCGGAAATCGTCGTCGGCGAGCGTGTTGTAGTCCCGGTCGGCGGTCATGGCTCTATCCGGTAACGGTGGTGAGCCGGGCGTAGCGGCGGCGATGCCAGGCCGCGTGGCCGAGCCACGCGGACAACGTCAGCGCGCGCTTGAGATAGAGTCCGGCGTCGTATTCGTCGGTGAAGCCGATCGCGCCGTGGAGCTGGATCGTCTCGCGCGTGATTCTCAACGCGGCGTCCGCGCAGCGCGCCTTGATGCGGCTCGCCGCCGCCGCGCGCGCAGTCGCGTCGGGCCCGCTGTCCAGCTGGGCGAGCGCCTCGTCGAGCACCGCGCTGGCCACCTCCTTATGGATGTGGAGATCCACCGCGCGATGCTGCAGCGCCTGGAACGCGCCGATCGGTTTGCCGAACTGCACGCGGGTCTTGAGGTAATCGAGCGTCATTTCCAGCGCCCGCCCCATCACGCCGGCGAGCTCGGCGCCGGCAATCGCGGCGCCGTGATCGAATGCGCGCGCCAGCGCCTCCTGCGCGAGCCCGCCGGCTGCCACGACCCGCGCCCTCGGCACCAGCGCGTCGGCGAGCTTGAGCGTGCCGAAGCTGCGCCCGTCGGCAAGCGGCTCGAGCTCGAGTTGCGCGCCCGCCGTCCCACGCGGCAGCCACAGCAGCACGAGGCCGCCGTCGGCCTGCGCGCTCACCAGGAATGCGTCGGCTTGCGCCGCGCCCGGGATGAAACGCTTTACGCCCGAGAGCTTGTAGCCGCCCTCGAAAGCCACGGCGCGGGTGCGGGCAGCGCCGGTGTCGAGCGCGCCCGCCTCCTCCTGCCAGGCCAGCACGGGCAAGCTCTCGCCCGCCGCAAGACGCGGCAATTCGTCGCGCTTCAGCGCCTCGTTTTCGCCCGCGACGAGCGCGGTCGCCGCCACTACCGCCGCCGGCACGAGCGGTTCCGGCGTCAACGCGCGCGCGAGCCCTTTCGCGACGATCGCCATCTCCGTAAGCCCCAGACCGAGACCGCCGTATTGTTCCGGGACCAGGATGCCCAGCCAGCCCAGCTCCGCCATGTTTTTCCACACCGCGCGGTCATACTCGCCGGCCGTGCCGCGGAGCCTGCGCACCCGCGTGATATCGGTGCCGCGCGCGGCGAAGCCGGCAACGCTGTCGGCGAGCATGCGGCGGTGCTCGGTGCCTGGAGCGGTGCGTGTCATGACGGTTTTCCGGCCGGCGGCCTCAGAGAAAATGCCGTCCCAGCCACCAGGCGATGGCGGCCATGAACGCCGAGCACGGGATCGTCAGCACCCAGGCGAGCACGATGTTCCCGGCCACGCCCCAGCGCACCGCCGACAGCGATTGGGTCGAACCGACACCGACGATCGCGCCGGTGATGGTGTGCGTGGTGGAAACCGGGATGCCCAGGCCGGTGGCGACGAACAGCATGATGGCGCCGCCGGTCTCGGCGCAGCAGCCGCCGACCGGCTTCAGCTTCGTGATTTTCTGCCCCATGGTCTTGACGATGCGCCAGCCGCCGAAGGCGGTGCCCAGCGCAATCATGACATAGCACGAGATCACCACCCACAGCGGCAGCGGGTCCTGGGCGCCCAGGTATCCGGCGGAAATCAGCAGCACCCAGATGATCCCCGCGGTTTTTTGCGCGTCGTTGCCGCCATGGCCGAGCGAGTAAAGCGCCGCCGAAACGAGCTGCAGCCGGCGAAACCAGCGGTCCACCCGCGCCGGGGTCGAGCGCACGAACAGCCACGCCACCACGAGCATCAATACCGCGCCGAGCAGCATGCCCATCAGCGGCGCGACAAAGATGAACGCCACTGTCTTCAGCAGTCCCGCGCCAATGAGGTGTCCCGTGCCGGCCTTGGCGACCGCGGCGCCGACCAGGCCGCCGATCAGGGCATGGGAAGAGCTCGAGGGAATCCCGTAATACCACGTAATGATGTTCCATGCGATGGCGCCGGCGAGCGCGCCGAACACGACGTGGTGGTCGACGACGGCCGGGTCGACGATGCCCTTGCCCACGGTGGCCGCCACGCTGAGATGAAACACGAACAGCGCCGCGAAATTGAAGAACGCGGCCATCAGCACCGCCTGGTGCGGCTTCAGTACGCGGGTCGAGACCACGGTCGCGATGGAATTCGCGGCGTCGTGGAAACCGTTCATGAAATCGAACGCGAGCGCCACCAGGACGAGCACGATCACGACGGCCAGGCTGATCTGGACGGGCTCCATCATGGCCGCCGGCTACGAATGTTCCAGCACGATGCCTTCGATGATGTTCGCGACATCCTCGCAGCGGTCGGTGATCAGCTCGAGCAGTTCATAGATCGAGCGCAGCTTGATCAGCTGCTTCACGTCGGGCTCCTCGCGGAACAACCGCGACATGGCCGAGCGCATGACGCGGTCGGCGTCCGACTCCAGCCGGTCGATCTCCTCGCAGGTCTTGAGGATCGCCTCCGGGTCGCGCAGGTTCGAGAGCAGCCCCACCGCCGCCTTCACGCGCCCGCAGGTCATCTGGCAGATCTGCGCGAGCTGCTGCGCTTCCGCGCTCACGCGCCGGATGTCGTAGAGCACGATCGATTCGGTCACGTCCTGGATGAGATCGAGGACGTCGTCCATGTTGGTGATCAACTGGTGGATCTGGTCGCGGTCGATCGGCGTGATGAACGTCTTGTGCAGCAGGGTAATGGTTTCGTGCGTGATCTTGTCGGCGCTGCGCTCGGCCTCGTCGATGCGCTCGGCGTAGACGGAGGACTGTTCAAAATTGGCGAAGAGCTGCGCCAGCGCCTGGCTGCCCTCGACGATCTGCGCGGCGTGCGCGTTGAACAAGTCGAAAAACCGGCCTTCGCGCGGCATCAATCGGCTGAACATGGCGGGATCCCGGCTCGGTTTCGTTGGAAAGAGCCGCTATTCTGCCAGAAGCCCCGGGGCGGCCGGCGCCGGGCGCGGGCGATAAAAAAGGCCGGATGAAAATCCGGCCCGGCGTGAGTGGTGGAGACGAAGGGGATCGAACCCTCGACCTTCGCATTGCGAACGCGACGCTCTCCCAGCTGAGCTACGTCCCCACGGTCCGGCAACGAGGGCGGAATTCTACAACGGCTTGGCGGGAAAGGACAAACCCGGACCGGCGAGGACCGGCCCGCCGGTCTATAATCGTCGCTCCCCAAGCGTGAAAACAAGCCAAAGAGGTCGCCGTGGACATCAAGCCGCCTTACGGTTACCAGGAAATCGTGCCGCTCACCCGGCACCACCGCGTGCTGCTGCCGGAGGCGCGCAAGCTGCCGCTGGTGTTTCGCAGCATTACCGCCCTGCCGCTCTCCTACACCGAGTTCTCCGTGGCGTGCCGCGATTACCCGATCGCCTTCATCGGCAACGACGGCGTCTTCGTCGCGATGGCGGTATTGGGCATGGAAAACCAGCAGAACCTGTTCGTGACGCCGGAAGGCGCGTGGGACCCTGCCGTCTACCTGCCGGCCTACGTGCGCCGCTACCCGTTCTGCATGACGCGGGTGACGGTGGACGGGAAAGAACAGCCCGAGCGCATCGCGTGCGTGGAAAAGCGTGCGATCAGCGACAAGGGCGAGGCCCTCTACGACGCCAGGGGCGGGGAACTGCCGGCGTGGGTGGAACGCAAGAAGCTGCTGTTCGAGTACGAAGCCGACCTCGTGCGCAGCGACGAGATGTCGCGCGCGCTGGCCGGGCTCGGCCTGCTGGAGGGTTTCACGATGCAGGCGCAGCCCAACCAGGGCGCGCCGCTGGCGATGACCGGCATGTACCGGGTGGCGGAGGAAAAGCTGGCCGCGCTGGCCCCGGAGACGCTGAAGGATCTCGCGCAGAAAGGCATGCTCGCGCGCGTCTACGCCCACCTCATCTCGCTCGCCAACTTCGGGCGCCTGCTCGACCGCCGCGCCGCGCAGGCGACGCCGGCTGCCACGCCCGCGCGCGAGCGCAAAAAACCCGGTTAAACCCGGACGCGCGCGCCGGTTTAACTTCGCGCGTTCGAGCGGACGATCAGGTCGCCGCTCAACGCGCGACCGGACGACAAGCCCAGATGATCATCGCCGCGCCGGCGATGATCATCGGCAATGACAGCCACTGCCCCATCGACAGCCCCAGCGCGAGCAGGCCGAGGAAGCGGTCCGGCTCGCGCGTGAACTCGACGCCGAAGCGGAACAAGCCGTAGCCCAGCAGGAATGCGCCCGACACCGCGCCGCGCGGGCGCGGGCGCGTCGAAAACCACCACAGCAGCGCGAACAGCACCACGCCCTCGAGCGCGAACTCGTAGAGCTGCGAGGGGTGGCGCGGCACGCCGTCCACGTTCGGGAACACGACCGCCCACGGCACGTCGGCGGGCCGGCCCCACAGTTCCGCGTTGATGAAGTTGCCGAGGCGGCCCGCGGCCAGCCCCAGCGGCACCAGCGGCGCGATGAAATCGGTGGCGGCCAGCCAATCCTGGCGGCGGCTCGCCGCGTACCACGCCACCGCGAGGATCACGCCCAGCAGGCCGCCGTGAAACGACATGCCGCCTTCCCAGACGTAGAAGATGCGCCACGGTTCGGCCAGGTAATCACCGAACTTGTAGAACAGCACGTAGCCCAGCCGGCCGCCGAGGATCACGCCGAGGATGCCGTAGAACAGCACGTCGTCGAGATCCCTCGCCGTCCACACGCCAGCGGGCCGATGCGCGATGCGCCAGCGGCCGGCAGCCCAGATCAGCGCGAAGCCGACGAGGTACATCAGGCCATACCAGCGCACCGCGAGGGGCCCCAGCTGAAGCGCAACGGGATCGAACTGCGGATGAATCATCATGTGAATGCGCTAAAATGTTGCTCCCTATTATAGTAGCCGCGAGACTCCCCATGCCGTTGAACCACCGCAGCCGTCTCATCACCCACGGCGTCGCGCGCTCGCCGAATCGGGCCATGCTG
>CAZOQY010000111.1:0-7509 GCA_964581835.1 uncultured Streptomycetaceae bacterium
GCGCGTTCGTGGTGTCGATCGTGCGCGCCGACCTGAAAACGCAGCGGCGCGAGCTCGACGACGAGACGATGCGCCGCGCCGCGCTGGTGGTGTCGCATTCGAAGGAAACCGCGCGCCTGCAGCGCCACGGCGACCTGTGGGGGCCGGTCGAGGCGGGCATACTCCGGTGGGACGACATTCACGACCTCTCCGCGGTGATCGCGGGCAAGGCGCCCGTGCGCTCGCGCCCCGAGGACATCGTGGTATTCAAGAACAACGTCGGCATCGGGCTGCAGTTCGCGGCGGTCGCGCCGCGGGTCTTCGAGCTGGCGCGCGCCAGGAAAATCGGCCGGGAGCTCCCGGCCGGGTGGTTCATGCAGAAGATGAAGCCCTAGAAAATCGTCGAGCTGCGCTCCGGCGATTTTCTAATATGAAAAACCACCCCGAAAGGCAGTAAGGGGTCGTTTCATTGAGAAATTCGCCGGATCGAAGTCCGGCGAATTTCTCAGGCGGCGCGCTTGAGCAGTCCCGCCGCGCGCGCTTTCGCCGGCAGGCCGGTGGCCTCTAGATCGGCGCGCATCTGCTTCTTCATGTCCTCGGTCATTTCAGCGCAGGGCACGCGCACCGGGCCGCCCACCATGCCGATGCATTCCATCCAGAACTTCTGCTCGGCGATGGCCATGCGCCCGCCGCCGCCGTAGCCGGGTATCCACTTCGCCAGCGCCGAGCGCAGGGGATTCACGCTCCTGCAGATCTCGACCGCCTTGTTCATGTCGCCGGCGAACGCCGCGCGCGTGTAGTCGTTGACCGGGGTATAGCCCGGGACCTGGTAGAGGTGCGGGCAGTAGTTGAGCAGCCAGCGGTCGCCCGCGATGGCGATGTTGTAGAGCCAGGGTGCTTCCTCCGCGACGCTGACTTCGAGGTCGTGCCCGACGGCGTCGCGCAGCGCGGTGGTCGGCGCCATGCGCCCGATGCCCTGCTTGAAGCCGGCGATGTTGGGAATGCCCGCGAGCCGCTTCGCGAGCTTCGGCGAGATGGGGTGGGTCGCTTCCGTGTTGAAGAGCACGATGCCGATGTCCACCTTGTCGGCGATGAACTTGAAGTAGTCGTAGATCGCGTCGTCGCCGCGGGCCGCCACGTAGGGGGTGAGGATGATGACGAAGTCCACGCCGGCCGCCTGCGCGTGCCGGGTCAGCTTCAGCGCCTCGTACGGATTCTGGTGGTGGCAGCCCGCGATGAGCGGGATGCGGCCCTTCGCGACGTCGACGTTCAGCTCGACCACGCGCATGCGCTCCTCGTTGGTCATCGACCAGAACTCGCCGACGTTGCCGATGCAGTAGTGGCCGTCGAGCTTCAGCCCCGAGATGCAGTGCTCGAGGTTGGCGGCGTTGCCTTTCTCGTCGATCCTGTCGTCGTGGGTGAAGGTCGTCGGCAGCGCGGTCCACACGCCTTGCAGAACTTTCTTCGCGTATTCCTTGGCTTCGTTCTTGCGGTATTTCATGGGGACTCCGGCTCGGGTGGTGACGGTTGCGGCAAGGGTAGCAAATTTCTCCCGGCGTCACCATCGAGCGCGCGCAGCGACCCGGGGTTCACGTTCTGGACGCGGCCGTTCGGGGCGCAGCGCCACAGTATAATCACACGCCCTCCCGCGCCCGCCGACCCACAGGATTTGACCCGGAGGATTTGACCCGGAGGATTTGCCCCGGAGGATTTCCCATGAACATCACCATACTCACCGATTACCAGGACGCCGTCCGCGGCCTCAAGTGCTTCGGCAAGCTGGCCGGGCACAACGTGAAGATCTGGAACGACCACGTCACCGACACCGACGCGCTGGCCGAGCGGCTGAAGGACACCGAGGCGCTGGTGCTGATCCGCGAGCGCACGCCGATCCGCGCGCCGCTGATCGAGCGGCTGCCGAAACTGAAACTCATCAGCCAGCGCAGCGTCTACCCGCACATCGACGTCGACGCGCTGACGCGCAAGGGCATCCTCCTGTCCTCGGAAATGAGCCCCGGCCAGCCGTCGTACCCGACGGCCGAACTGGCCTGGGGGCTCATCATCGCGGCGATGCGCTATCTGCCGCAGGAGATCGCCGCGCTGAAGGCCGGCCGCTGGCAATCCACGCTCGGCACCGGCCTGCGCGGGCGCACGCTGGGCGTGTTCAGCTACGGCCGCATCGGCGGCGTGATGGCCGGCTACGGCAGGGCTTTCGGCATGAAAGTGCTGGTGTGGGGGCGCGAGAAATCGATCGAGCGTGCCCGGGCCGACGGCCACGAGATCGCCGCAAGCCAGTCAGACCTGTTCGAACGCGCCGACGTGGTGACGCTGCATCTGCGCATGATCAAGGAGACGCGCGGCATCGTCACCCGCTCGGACCTCGCCCGCATGAAGCCGACCGCGCTGCTGGTGAACACCAGTCGCGCCGACCTGATCGAGCCGGGCGCGCTGGTCGAGGCGCTGAAGGCCGGCCGTCCCGGCATGGCGGCGGTGGACGTGTACGAGGAGGAGCCGGTGGTGGGCGGCAGGCACCCGCTGCTGTCGCTGCCCAACGCGATCTGCACGCCGCACCTGGGCTACGTCGAGCGCAACGGCTACGAGGAGGCGTTCGCGTGCATCTTCGACCAGATACTCGCCTACGCGGCGGGCAAGCCGGTCAACGTCATCAATCCGGAAGTCCTGAAAAAATAGCAGCACGCGAGGAGGAAACGGAATGGCATTCGGCATGATATTTAATGGAATCGCGGGTTTGGCCGGGGTGCTGGCGCTGACGGCGGCGGCCGGCGCGTGGGGGCAGGCGTGGCGGCCTGACAAGGTGACGGAATTCATCACGTCCTCCGCCGCCGGCGGCAGCAACGACCAGGTCGCGCGGGCGATGCAGAGAATCCTGCAGGACACCAGGGCCGTCGCCACGCCGATCACCGTGGTGAACCGCTCTGGCGGCAACCAGACGCTGGCGGTGATCTACGTCACCCAGCACCCGGCCGACGCGCATTTCCTGCTGCTCGCGAACCCGACGGTGTTCACCAACCACATCTCGGGCATCACGCCGCTGAGCCATGCCGACATGACGCCGATCGCGCTGCTGCTGGTCGAGCACACGCTGGTCACGGTGAAATCGGATTCGTCGATCAGGAGCATGCGCGATCTCATCGAACAGCTGAAGAAGGACCCCGAATCGCTGGCGGTCGGCATCGTCAGCCGCGGCGGACCCAATCACCTGGCGTTTTCCCAGGCGCTCAAGTCCGCTGGTGTCGACGTGAAGCGGGTCAAGGCCGCGGTGTTCAAGACCAACGCCGAGTCCATGACCGCGCTGGTGGGCGGGCACCTGCAGGTGGTGGCTTCTTCGGTCAGTTCCGCGATGACGCAGGTCAGGTCCGGCAACGCGCGGCCGCTCGCCATTGCCGCGCGCCAGCGCCTGACGCTGCTGCCGGACGTGCCGACGCTGCGCGAGCAGGGCATCGAGTCGTGGGTCAATAACTGGCGGGCGATGTTCGGACCGAAAGGCATGACCGCGGCCCAGGTCGCGTACTGGGAAGAGACGTTCGCGAAGGTGGCGGCGTCGGACGAGTGGAAGAAGCAGCTCGATTCCCAGGGCTGGGGCGGCCAGTACCTGCGCAGCGCCGAGTTCTCGAAGTACCTGGAGCGGGAATACGCCGCCACCCGCGGGATCATGGTCGATATGGGCATAGCGAAGTAATCATGGCGGTCATCGACACGCACGCGCACTGGTACCCGCAGGAATTCATCTCGCTGCTCGACCGGGAAGCCGCCGCCAACGGCGGAAAAATGGAGCGCAACGCGAAGGGCGTCCCGGTATTTTCGCTGCCGGGCGTGCTGCCGCACTCGGCGATGCCGCCGCTCATGGTCGATCCGGGCCTCGTCATGAAGGAGATGGACAAGCGTGGCATCGGCACCTATGTGCTGGGACTTACCAACCCGATGGTGTACTGGGCGCCGCCCGCGTTCGGAGAGAAGCTCGCACAGACCTGGAACGACGCCTCGTCCGCGGTGTGCGTGAAGCATCCCGGGCGTTTCGTCGGCACCATCCAGCTGCCGATGCAGGCGCCGGCGCTGGCGGTGAAGGAGGTCGAGCGCGCGGCGAAGCTGCCGGGCCTGCGCGCCGCCTACCTGGCGACCCATATCAACGGCAGGAATCTCGACGACAAGTCGTTCTGGCCGGTGTACGAGCGTTGCGAGGGGCTCGGGCTGCCGATCTTCCTGCACCCGCTCTACCCGTGCGGTGGCGAGCGCATCGGGAAGCATTTCATGCGCAACCTGTGCGGCAACCCGTACGAGAACGGGCTCGCCGCGGCCTCACTGGTATTCGGCGGCGTGATGGACGCCTTCCCGAAGCTCACGGTGATGCTGCCGCAGGCGGGCGGGGTGTTCCCGTGGCTGATCGGCCGCTTCGACCGCGGCGTCGAGGTGCGCAGGGAACTCGCGCACATGAAGCAGCCGGCGAGCGCCTACCTGCGGCGCTTCCATTACGACACCGTGAGCCACCATCCGCGGATCATGAAATTCCTGACCGAGATGGTCGGCGCCGACCGCGTCATGCTGGGCAGCGACTACAACCAGGACATGAGCTGCGAGCGGCCGGTGGAATTCGTCAACGAAGTGCCGGGACTGACGGCGCAGGAGCGCGAGCTTATTCTCGGCGAGAATGCGAAGCGGCTTTTGCGCCTGTAGCGGGCTGGTCCACCGTTCGTTTTTCGTTTCCCGCCTGCGGATTTTTCGCGGCGGCCGAAGAGCGGGAAGCGGGAAACGAAAAACGATAGATAGAGGAATATAAGCATGAGTATAGATTTGCACGCCCACTGGTTCCCGCAGCCGTGGATCGACCTGCTGCAAAAGGAAGCGGCCAGCAACGGCGCGAAGATGGGAACGACCGAGAAGGGGCACCCGGTGATCGACATCATCGGGGTGCCGCTGAAGTCCATTTTCAAGCCGGACATGGTCGAGCCGGGGATCATCCTGAAGAGCATGAACGACGCGCGGGTGGACGTGCGCGCGATGTCGCTCACCAACCCGATGGTGTACTGGGCGCCGCCCGCGTTCGGGCTGAAGCTGTCGCAGTCCTACAACGACGCGTGCGTGGCCCTGCACCGGGCGCACCCGGACCGCTTCCTCGGCACCATCATGCTGCCGCTGCAGGCGCCGGATCTCGCGGTGCAGGAACTCGAGCGCGCGGCGAAGCTGCCCGGCATGCGCGCCGTCTACATGGCGATGCACGTCGGCGGCAGGAACATGGACGAGAAGGCGCTGTGGCCGGTCTACGCGCGCTGCGAGTCGCTGGGATTGCCGGTGTTCATGCACCCGGTCAACCCGCTCGGCATCGAGCGCATGCGCCAGTTCCACATGCGCAACCTGTGCGGCAACCCGTACGAATCGGGGATCGCGGCGGCCTCGCTGATCTTCGGCGGCGTGCTCGACGCGTTTCCGAAGCTCGAGGTCATGCTGCCGCACGCCGGCGGCACATTCCCCTGGCTGATCGGCCGCTACGACAAGGGCGCGGCGGTGAGAAAGGAACTCGCGCACATGAAGCAGCCGGCGAGCGCCTACCTGCGGCGCTTCCATTACGACACCGTCAGCCACCACCCGCAGCTGATCCGCTTCCTGATCGACCTCGTCGGCGCCGACCGCATCGTCACCGGCAGCGACTATAACTTCGACATGGGCTACGAGCAGCCGGTGGAATTCGTCGAGAAGATACCGGGGCTGACGGCACAGGAAAAGAAGCTGATTCTGCGCGACAATGCCGCGCGCCTGCTGAAACTCTGAGCTGCGCGCCAATACAGCTGAAACCCGTTTAGCCACAGAGGACACAGAGAGCACAGAGGATTGAAACGCGGCTTGTCCGGATTTTCTTTTCTCTGTGTTCTCTGTGATCTCTGTGGCTATATGATTTTTTCCTACTCCGGCTTGATCCCCGCGTCCTTGATGACCTTGCTCCACTTCTGCATCTCGGTCTTCAGGAACGCGGCGAATTCCTTCGGCGTGCTGCCGACGGCTTCCGCGCCGTCCAGCTGAAAGCGCTCGGAGACATCCGGCAGCCTGACGATGCGCGCCACTTCGGCGGCGACCTTGTTGACGATGGCGGCGGGGACGCCGGCCGGCGCGACCATGCCCTGGAAGGCCTCGGCGCGGTAGCCCGGTATCGTCTCGCCGATGGTCGGCACGTCGGGCATGCTGCCCTGGCGCTTGGCGCTGGTGAGGGCCAGCGCGCGCAGCTTGCCCGACTTGATGTGCGGCGTGGCCGAGATGGTGGTGGTGAACAGCATCGAGACGCGGCCGCCCAGTACGTCCGTCACCGCCGGCGGGATGCCCTTGTAGGGAACGTGGATCATGCTGATGCCGGCAGCGCGCTGGAACATCTCGGCCGACAGGTGCGGCGCCGAACCCGCGCCCGGGGTGGCGAACGTCAGCTCGCCGGGCTTGGCCTTGCCCAGCGCGATCAGGTCCTTCACCGACTTCGCGGCGAACGAGGGGTTCACCACGATGATGTTGGGCTGGTAATTCAGCTGGGTGACCGGCGTGAAGTCTTTGGCCGGATCGTACGGCAGCTTCGGGTGCAGGCCGGGGTTGATCGCGAACGTGGTCGTGATCATCAGCAGCGTGTAGCCGTCCGGCACCGCCTTCGACGCGATCTCGGTGCCGACGATGGTGCCGGCGCCGGGGCGCGAGTCCACCACGATGTTCTGGCCCCATTTCTCGGTCAGCTTCTGGCCGATCAGGCGCGTACTGATGTCGAGACCGCCGCCGGGCGCGAACGGCACGATCACGCGGACCGGCTTGCTTGGATAGTTCGCGGCGGCGTCCTGGGCGAGGGCGGTGTGGGGGAGGGCTGCGGCTGAGGTTAGCAGCAGGGCGGCAGCGGCGCCCTGCGCGCTTTGAGTGATGTTTTTCATGCGAGCGATTTTACTCGTACAAGAAAAAGGTGTCAGGAACCTTTTTAGTGGCAGCGCCCGGAAAAGGTTCCTGACACCTTTTTCAGAACGAAGAGCCTGGTTCCTTCAGGAATTTTTTCTCCGCCGCCGTCGACTCGCGACCGAGGACGGCGTTGCGATGGGGAAAGCGGCCGAAGCGATCGATGATGTCGCGGTGGCGCTGGGCGTAATCGAGGTAGCTTTCGTATTCCTTGCGCCATTCCGGTGCGACCGTGCGCGCGAGGCCGTCGAAACAGCGCACGCACAGCCGCTGCAGCTCGATGTCTTCCGCGTGCTCCAGCGGCAGGTAAAAGAAGCAGCGCTGGGCGGGGATCAGCTCGCGGTCCACGTTCTCCCGGATGCCGTCGAGGGCGAGGTGTTGTGCCGCGGGGTCCTGCGCGTAGGCGGCGGGGGTATCGCGATGAACGTGACGCGAGAACTGGTCGAGTACGACGATGAGAGCCAGGCGCCCTGCCGGCGTCGCGCACCATTCCCGGTCGAGCTCGCCGCGGGACGCGCGCTCGTGGAGCGCGCCGAATTTCTCGCGGATTTCGGCGTCGTGCTTACGCCCGTCGCCGAACCACATCTTCCGCTTCGCCGG
>CAZOQY010000111.1:7609-9446 GCA_964581835.1 uncultured Streptomycetaceae bacterium
GCCGAGGAAGCCGAAGAACGCCTCGTTGAACTCGGCGGGGTTCTCGGCCCAGGGGTAGTGCCCAGAGCCGGAAACACTGGCGAATTCGCAGCCCTTGATCATGTCGGCGACGCGCTTCATGCCGGCCGGATGGCCGACCTGGTCCACCGCACCCGCCACCAGCAGCGTCGGCACGTCGATCGCGCAGAAGCCCGCTACCGCGTCGGCCTCGGGGAAAGTCTGCACGGCCTTTACCGCGGCCTTCACCGTGTCGGGCGGGGTGAGGGAAGCCCACTGGCGCACGAGGTCCACTTCGGGGCCTTTGGAAGTTGGCCCGAGCATCGAGTCCACCACCATGCGGTTGGCGGTCACCGCGTCGGTGCCGGGAGGCGGGGGCGCGGTGCGCTTGCGCACGAATTCTTCCTGCTCTTCCTTGGTGCGGTTGCCGAAATAGCCGATGGTCGAGGAGATCACGATGCCGTGCACCAGGCCGGGCGCTTTCAGCCGGATGCGCGGCGTGATCTGCCCGCCCATGCTGTGGCCGTGGACGACGTTGCGCTCGGTGCCCTGCGCCTTGATCAGTCGCGCGCCGGCGTCGGCGACCACCTCGAAGCCGAACGGATCGGGCAGGGGCGATAGCCCGTAGCCCGGCGCGTCCCAGGAAACGACGCGATAGCCGCGCGCGACCAGCCGCTCGGTCTGCGGGCGCCAGTATTCCTTCGAGCCGTAGATGCCGTGGAGGAGGAAGACGGTGACCTTGCCGTCCCCGGTGACCTGGAAGTCGGGCATGCGCATGCTTGATTCCTTAGAGATTGAACCGCCAAGACGCCAAGAGAAACGAAAGACGGGATTTACAAGATTAGCAGGTTACACGACACCAGAAACGGCAAGCCATCGTCGATTCACGTTTTACGATTCTTCTGTTTCAACAGTTCGGCAAGGCTGTCGAAGGGCCGGTGGGTCGCCGGGCTTTTCTCTCCTTCGCCGCTGCCCGTGTTGTCGAGCAGCTTGCGGTGCTCGGCCTCGTGGCAGTAGGTGCAGAGCAGTTCCCAGTTGCTGCCGTCGGGCGGGTTGTTGTCGTGATTGCCGTCGCGATGATGGACTTCGAGCAGTTGGAGGTTCTTGTGCGTGAACTCCCGCGCGCAGCGGCCGCAGATCCACGGATAGAGCTTGAGCGCCTGCGCCCGGTAACCTTTTTCCCGCTCCGTACGCACCCGCCGGTCCTCCGCGATCGCGCGGTCCAGCCGGCTGGTGTCAGGCGTTGTCTTTCCGGTGGGCACTGGAATGTTGCCCCGTTTCGTTAGAACCCCAATTTTGCCCTGGAAAATCGGCTTCTAGGCACATATTCGGGCTTGATTTCAGGTCATTACCTTTTCAGATCAATATGTTGCGTTGGTCCGACCCGAATAGCGCGACCCGAATAGCGCGCTTGATTTCGTTTCTCTTGGCGTGCTTGGCGGTTAATTGTTGTTCTTGTCTCTCTCTGCGTCTCTGCGGTTCATTCAGGATTTAACGACTTTCACGTCCGTCAGGACCGAGTTCGCAATAAAGCACTCTTTGTGCGCTTTATCGTGTAAAGCATCGAGATCCTCTGCGGTGGGCTGTTTGGCTCCGCTGAAAACGATCTTCGGATGCAGTTCCACGCGCGTGACCGCGAACTTGCCGCTGGCGTTCTTTTCCAGGTGCCCGACCGCTTCGTCTTCGTAGCTGTCCACGACGAAGCCCTTGCCGGCGGCGACCGCGAGGAAGGTCAGCATGTGGCAGCTCGACAGCGCCGACACCAGCGCGGCCTCCGGGTCCACCCGGTCCGGGTTGCCCAGGTAGGCGGTCGTGGCGGAGGCGGGGATCTCGTTGCCGT
>CAZOQY010000112.1:0-428 GCA_964581835.1 uncultured Streptomycetaceae bacterium
GAAACGCGAGAACAGCGGCACGTCGTCGCGGTAGAGCTTGATGCGGTTGACGTTCTGCGGCATGACGTGGCTCATGAACTGCTGGGCCTGTTCGTAGACGCTTTCGACGTCGATCAGGACCTCGCCGATGTCCTGGTGGTAGTAGTCGCGGATGGCGCGGATCACCAGGCTCGATTCCTGGTAGATGAGGAACGCGCCCGATTGTCCCTGGGCCGCGCTCTCGATGGCGTGCCACAACTGCAGGAGGTAGTTGAGGTCCCAGTTGAGCTCTTCGGCTTCGCGCCCGATCGCCGCGGTGCGGCCGATCACGCTCATGCCCTGGGGTACCGGCAGCTGGTCGATGACGTCGCGCAGCTCGTTGCGGTCCTCGCCCTCGACGCGGCGCGACACGCCGCCGCCGCGCGGGTTGTTGGGCATCAGCACCAGGT
>CAZOQY010000112.1:438-9437 GCA_964581835.1 uncultured Streptomycetaceae bacterium
CGGCCGGCAAGGCTGATGAAGGTGGTGAGCGCTGCCCCCTTGTTGCCGCGCTCGTCCTTGTCCACCTGGACGATCAGTTCCTGGCCTTCCTTCAACGCCTCCTTGATGGTGGCGCGCCCGACGTCGACGCCGGGCTTGAAATAGGCCCGCGCGACTTCCTTGAAGGGGAGAAATCCATGGCGGTCGGCGCCGTATTCGACGAAAGCGGCCTCGAGACTGGGCTCGATGCGGGTGATGACCGCCTTGTAGATGTTGCTCTTGCGCTGTTCCTTGCCGGGGATCTCGATGTCGAGGTCGATCAGCTTCTGGCCGTCGACGATGGCGACGCGCAGCTCTTCAGCCTGCGTCGCATTAAACAACATGCGTTTCATTTTTATCGTCTCCCGCGCTCGTTACACGGGATGGGGCAAACCACGGAGCCTGCTTTCCGGGCAGGCGGCGCCGACTGGATCAGTCGCGTGGCATGAGCATGATGGACATTAGGTTCAGGATGTCTCGTGCGGTTTGCCTGGGAACCGGCGTCTTCGGCGCCGGTTTCTCAAATTGGGTGTCGTGAGCGCGTAGTTCGTCTAGTATCGCTACTTCTGCGTGGTGAGCGACATTAACCATGCCTTGCAGCGAATTTGCAGCCGGTGCGGCTTCCTTAGCAAGCCATGCAACCGGAACCTGCGAATCGCGTTACGCATGCCAGTCTTTGCTTGCGCGCCGCCGCGAATTTTCGCTGCGAGGCGCGAGACAACCGGCGGAGCTGTTTCTCTTCACGCCGGGGCGCAACTCAGTGCATGCGAAGAATAGTATAAACAAATGAATGAGTTAAGTAAAGATTCGGCGACCTGGCATGAAGTGGGGGTGGAAGAGGCCGGCCAGCGCCTGGACAACTACCTGACCAGGCGGCTTAAAGGCGTCCCGAAAAGCCACATTTACCGCATCCTGCGCAGCGGCGAAGTTCGCATCAACAGCCGCCGGGTCGGCCCGGAATATCGGGTCCAGGCCGGCGACCGCCTGCGGCTGCCGCCGGTGCGCACCGCCAGGCCGGCTTCGACGCCAAAGCACCCGCCGTCCTCCCGGCTCCAGGCCGACGTCCTCTACGAGGATGATGTCCTGCTGGTAATCAACAAGCCCGCCGGCGTCGCGGTGCATGGCGGCAGCGGCATCTCCCGTGGCGTGATCGAGCAGTTGCGCCTGGAACGGCCCGAAGCGCGTTTCATGGAGCTCGTCCACCGGCTCGACCGCGAAACATCGGGCGTGCTGCTGCTGGCCAAGCGGCGCTCCGCGTTGACTGAATTGCACAGGCAGTTGAGGGAAGGGCAGGTGCAGAAGCGCTACCTCACGCTGGTCAAGGGAGCCTGGCGCGACGGCAAACGCAGCGTGAAGCTGCCGCTCAACAAGTACGTGCTGGCTTCCGGCGAGCGTCGAGTGAGCGTCGGCGAGGACGGCCAGTCCGCGCATACCGTGTTCCGGCTGCAACGCGGCTGGAAGGACTACAGCCTGCTCGAAGCGGAACTGAAAACCGGCCGCACCCACCAGATCCGGGTGCATCTTTCTCACCTCGGCTACCCGATCGCGGGCGACGACAAGTATGGCGATTTCACGCTCAACAAGCAGCTGGCGAAGCAGGGACTGAAACGCATGTTTCTCCATGCGTCCAGGGCGGTGGTTGCCCACCCGCAATCGGGCGCAGCGCTGGCGCTCGAAGCGCCGCTGCCCGCGGATCTGCGGAATTTCCTGGATTCGCTCGGTTCCGGTGAAGCGCACCTTGCCTAGGCGGTTTGAACTGCTGGTGTTCGATTGGGACGGCACGCTGATGGATTCAGCGGCCGCGATCGCCGCGTCGATCCAGGCCGCGTGCCGCGACCTGGATCTTCCCGTCCCCGGTGACGAACAGGCGCGCTACGTCATCGGGCTCGGGCTCTCCGATGCCATGGCCCATCTCCTGCCGGGAGTGGATCCGGCTCGCTATCCGGCAGTACAGGAACGCTATCGGGTGCATTTTCTGCAGCGTGATGGCGGCACCACGTTGTTTCCGGGCGCGGCCGAAACTGTCGAGTCGCTGCATGCCTCCGGTTTCCTGCTCGCGGTGGCGACGGGCAAGAGCCGTCGCGGCCTGGACCGGGCGCTGGTTTCCACCGGCCTGCAGCGTTATTTCCACGCCACCCGTTGCGCGGACGAAGGTCATTCCAAGCCTCACCCGGGCATGTTGCAGGGTCTGATGGGGGAACTGGGCGTTGCGGGCGAGCGCACGTTGATGATCGGCGACACCACGCACGACATGCAGATGGCCCATGCCGCCGGCGTGCCGCGCCTGGGCGTCGCCTATGGCGCGCACGGCAAGGAAGCGTTGCTCGGTTATGCGCCAGTGGCCTGTGTAGACGATTTCGGCGGCCTGCGGCAATGGCTGTTGCGGAACGCATGAGCGGCAATGCGGGATAAAATAGTTCTTCCACCGCGGGCCGGGCGTTCGCGGTCATCAAATTCTGAAGGTGACGAACATGGCCGAACCAGATACGGGCTCGCAAGGAAGCAGCTGGGAGCGCAAGGCGCTCGAGAAGGTCGCGTTGGCGGCCATCGACGAGCAACGCCGCGGACGCCGCTGGGGCATTTTTTTCAAGCTGCTCGCCTTCATCTACCTGTTTGCCCTGTTGTTCGTGGGCATGGGCTGGATGGGCAAGAAAGACACGAGTGCCGGCAAGCACACCGCGCTGGTCGAAGTCAGCGGCGTCATCGCGCCCAACAGCAGCACCAGCGCCGATAGCGTCATCGCCGGGCTGCAGGAGGCGTACAAGGACTCGCGCACCCAGGGCGTGATTCTGCGCATCAACAGCCCCGGCGGCAGCCCGGTGCAGGCCGGCTACATCAACGACGAGATCAAGCGGCTGCGCGCGAAACACCCGGACATCCCGCTTTACGCGGTGATCGAGGACATCTGCGCGTCCGGCGGCTACTACATCGCCGTGGCGGCCGACCGCATCTACGTGGACAAGGCCAGCATCATCGGCTCGATCGGCGTGCTGATGGACGGCTTCGGTTTCACCGGCACGATGGAGAAACTGGGTGTCGAGCGCAGGCTGCTGACCGCCGGGGAAAACAAGGGTTTCCTCGACCCGTTCTCGCCGGTGTCCGAGCCGCAGAAAGAGCACGCCCAGCAGATGCTGGGCCAGATCCACGAGCAATTCGTCGGCGTGGTGCGCGCGGGACGCGGCAAGCGGTTGAAGGAAACCCCCGACATGTATACCGGCCTGATGTGGGTCGGCCAGAAGAGCATCGATCTCGGGCTCGCGGACGCATTGGGCAGCATCGAGTACGTCGCGCGCGAAGTCATCAAGGCGGAGGACATCGTCGATTTCACGCCGCGCGAGAACGTCGCCGAGCGGCTGGCCAAGCGCTTCGGCGCGGGCGTGGCGGAAGGGCTGGTGCGTTTCGGGGTGCTGCAGGAAGGCATCCGGCTCCGCTAGGATTTTGCCGGGGAAGGCCCCGGCAAAATCCTACTTTCGTTCCCGGAACAGGAGAAACACCGCCGGCCGCCGGTCCAGTGCCGGCGGCTTTTTTTTCCATTCCACGATCGCGCGCGTTGCCACTAAGCCGCCGGGAAGCGTGAGCTCAGCCGCGATGCACAGCAGCGTGTCGCCCCGACAGTGCGAGAGCAGCGCTTCCAGCAGTGCGTCGTTGCGGTAGGGCGTCTCGATGAAAATCTGGGTCGCGTCCGCCGAACGCGTGTCCAGCTGCCTGAGCTTCGCGGCGCGCGCCGATTTATCCACTGGCAGGTAGCCATGAAACTCGAAACGCTGGCCGTCCATGCCGGAAGCCATCAGTGCGAGCAGGATCGACGAGGGGCCGACCATCGGCGCGACGCGGATGCCGGCGGCATGCGCGTGCCGCACCAGCTTCGCTCCGGGGTCGGCCACGGCAGGGCAGCCGGCCTCCGACACCAGGCCGCAATCGATTCCCGAGAGCAGCGGCGCGAGCAGGGGCTCGATTTCCGCGTCCTTCGTATGCTCGTTGAGCAGGTGAATAGTGAGTTCCTGCAGCGGGCCCGGATGCCCGATCGCCTTGAGAAAGCGCCGCGCGGACCTGGCGTCCTCGGCGATGAAGTGACGCAGCGCGCGCGCGGCATCGAGCGTCGCTGGCGGCAGCCAGGATGTCGCATCCTCGCCACCCAGCGCGACCGGGACCAGGTACAGCGTGCCTTTCTCCTGCCGCGGCTCAGACAATGTCAACGCCTTCCGCGCGCAGCATGGCCGCCAATTGGATCAGGGGGAGCCCGATCAGGGCGGTGGGGTCATCGCCTGACACGCTCTCGACGAGAGCGATGCCGAGTCCTTCGATCTTGGCGCTGCCGGCGCAGTCGTAGGGTCGCTCGCGTTCCAGGTAGCGCTCGATTTCACGATCACTGTATTGACGGAAACGCACGGTAGTCGGCACGTTGGCCGTTTGCAGGACGCCGCTTGCCGTATTGAGCAGCGCCAGCGCGGTGTGAAAAACGACGCTTTTGCCACGCATGGCCTTCAATTGCGCCACGGCCCGCTCATGGGCGCCCGGCTTGCCCAAGTGCGCGCCTTCGAGCACGGCGACCTGGTCGGATCCGATCACCAGTGCGCACGGGAACGATAGGGCGACTGCCCGTGCCTTGGCCTGGGCCAGACGTAGCGCCGTATCGCGTCCCGCTTCCCCCGGCAGGGCCGCTTCATCGGTTTCCGGGGCCTTCACCTCGAAGGGCAGCGGCAACCGGGCCAGCAAAGCGCGGCGATACGACGACGTCGAGGCGAGCACGATGCGGGGAGAATCCAAGGCTGGGGGAATCCTGCTAAGTCTCTGCCAAATCTGGTTTTTTCAGCAAAATTCTTTTGACAGGGCAGCGCAAAAATACTATCATGCGCGGCCTATGACTGTCATTGACAGTCTGGAGTTTGCCCAGACCGGACAGAGCTTCAGTGGCAGTCTGCCGATTCAGGGGCTGACACGGCTGCGGGACAGCCTCGCCGATGCCCTCGGCGAGGTCGGGTTCGTGGTAACAGGCGGCCGCGATGCGCGCCGGCGACTTACCCTCAGCGTCGACGTCAGGGGCGTGTTGCACCTGCGGTGCCAGCGTTGCCTGGGGGCGTTCGATTACCCGCTGCGTCTTGTGAATACGCTGCTGCTGGTCGAGCCGGGAGCGATGGAGGCGGGCGAGTCCGAGGCGGAAGACGCGGAATGGGTCGAAGCCAGCGCCACGCTCGACCTGGCGCAACTGGTCGAGGATGAAATACTGTTGAGTCTGCCGTTTGCCCCGCGGCATGAAGAAGGTGCCTGCCGGCCGGGGACGGATGCAGCGGCAGGGGACGCCAGGGTTTCGGCGTTTGCAAAGCTGGCCGCGTTGAAGCGGAACGGCAAATGATATTCAAGCAAGGAGTGTGAAACATGGCTGTACAGCAGAACAAGAAATCCCCCTCGAAGCGCGGCATGCACCGCTCGCATGATTCGCTGTCGAATCCGCCGCTGGCGCTCGAGCCGACCACCGGCGAAGTGCACCTGCGGCATCACATCAGCCCGAACGGCTATTACCGCGGAAAAAAGGTCCTCAAGACCAAGGGCGAGTAGTCGTTTTGTCCGCCATTGCAATACGGCCGGCGCGCGGTAATCGCGCGCGCTAGGGAGGGGGAGCGGATGGATGTGAGGGTTGCCATCGACTGCATGGGTGGCGATCATGGCGCGCACGTCACGGTGCCCGCCGCAGTGAACGTCCTGCGCGGCGACCCGGACGTGTCTTTTCTCCTGGTCGGCAGGCAGGATGCGCTTGAGCGCGAGCTTGCCCGCCACGGTTCCATTCCGGACGGACGGGTCAGTGTGCGTCACGCCAGCCAGGAAGTCGAGATGGACGAGGCGCCTGCGTCAGCGATGCGTGGCAAGAAGGATTCTTCCATGCGGGTGGCGATCAACCTGGTCGAACAGGGCGAGGCGGCGGCCTGCGTCAGCGCCGGCAACACGGGCGCGCTGATGGCGATCTCGCGCTTCGTGCTGGGCATGCTGCCGGGCATCGACCGTCCCGCCATCGCCACCATCCTCCCGACCCTGAAAGGCCACACCTACATCCTGGACCTCGGCGCCAACGTCAATTGCGAGCCCGAGCACCTGCTGCAGTTCGGCCTCATGTGCTCGGAACTGGTGCGCTCGGTCGAGAACAGGCCGCGTCCCACCGTGGGCTTGCTCAACGTCGGCGCGGAAGACATCAAGGGCAACGAGCTGGTGAAAGGCGCCGCCGAGCTGATGCGCGCGAGCGACCTCAATTTTCACGGTTACGTCGAAGGCGACGACATCTACAAGGGCACGACCGATATCGTCGTGTGCGATGGCTTCGTCGGCAACATCGCGCTGAAGACGTCCGAAGGACTGGCGCAGATGCTCGGCACTTACCTGCGAGAAGAGTTCAATCGCAATATGTTCACGCAGCTGATCGGGCTGGTGGCGTCACCGGTGATCGGCGCTTTCAAGAAACGCGTGGACCATCGCCGCTATAACGGCGCGAGTCTGCTGGGCCTGAGCGGCATCGTGGTGAAAAGCCACGGCTCGGCCGACGCCTTCGGTTTCGAATTCGCCATCCGGCGCGCGGTCGAGGAAGCGCGCACCGGCGTGCTCGCGCATATCGCCGAACGCATGGCGGCGATTCACCAGAAGAGCGCGGCGTGAACTACTCCAGGATCATCGGCACCGGCGGCTACCTGCCGGCCAAGGTGCTGACCAACGGCGATCTAGAGCGGATCGTCGACACCACCGACGAGTGGATTTTTACCCGTACCGGCATCCGGCAGCGGCACATGGCCGCCGACGAAGAGAAGACCAGCGACCTTGCCCTGCAGGCGAGCCGCAAAGCGCTGGCCGCGGCGGGCATCACGCCGGCCGACCTCGATCTCATCGTTGTCGCCACGACCACGCCTGACATGATTTTCCCGAGCACGGCCTGCATCCTGCAGGCCAAGCTGGGCGCGAAGAATTGCCCGGCGTTCGACGTGCAGGCGGTCTGCAGCGGTTTCATCTACGGGCTCAGCACGGCCGACCAGTTCGTGCGCTCGGGCCAGTACCGCAACGTGCTGGTGGTGGGTGCCGAGATCTACTCGCGCATACTCGACTGGAAAGACCGCGGCACCTGCGTGCTGTTCGGCGATGGCGCGGGGGCCGTCGTGATCCGGCGCGACAACGCGCCGGGCATCCTCTCGACCCGGCTGCACGCCGATGGCACTCATGCGAACATGCTGTCGGTGCCGGGGTCGGTCTGTGGCGGCCAGGTGACCGGTCGGCCGCTGCTGCAGATGGACGGGCAGGGCGTATTCAAGTTCGCGGTCAAGGTGCTCGACGATATCGTCGAGGAAACGTTGACGGCCAATGGTATGCATAAATCCGACATCGACTGGCTCATCCCGCACCAGGCGAATATCCGCATCATCCAGGCCACGGCAAAGAAACTCGGCATGAGCATGGAGAAGGTGGTGGTGACGGTGGATCGTCACGCGAACACCTCGGCTGCCTCGATTCCGCTTGCGCTCGACGAGGCCGTGCGCGACGGCCGCATCCGCGCCGGACAGCACGTGCTGATGGAAGGCGTCGGCGGCGGATTCACCTGGGGCGCGGTTCTGGTCAAGTGGTAAATACTGACGTTAAATACTGACGGCACCATATGAAATTCGCCTTCGTTTTCCCCGGCCAGGGTTCCCAATCGATCGGCATGATGCAGCCTTTCGCGGACTCGAAAGCCGTTCGCGCGGTGTTCGAGGAGGCCTCGACCGTTCTCGGCCAGGACTTGTGGAAGCTCGTGGCCGAAGGGCCGGTCGAAGCGCTCAATTCCACGGTCAACACGCAGCCGGTGATGTTGACGGCGGGCTACGCCGCCTACCGCGCCTGGCAGGAGGCGGGCGGAGTGGAGCCGGCGTGGGTCGCAGGCCACAGCCTGGGCGAGTACACCGCGCTGGTCGCATCCGGCGCGCTGGCTTTCCGCGATGCGCTGCCGCTGGTGCGCTTTCGCGCCCAGGCAATGCAGGAAGCGGTCCCGGTGGGAGAGGGCGCGATGGCGGCACTGCTCGGACTCGAGGATGACGCCGTGGTCGCAGCCTGCGCCGAGGCGGCGCAGGGCCAGGTGGTGGAAGCGGTCAATTTCAACGCGCCGAGCCAGGTCGTGATCGCCGGGCACAAGCCGGCGGTGGAGCGCGGCATGGCGGCGGCCAAGGCGAAAGGCGCCAAGCGCGCGGTGCTGCTGCCGGTGAGCGCGCCGTTCCATTCTTCCCTGCTCAAGCCGGCCGCAGACAGGCTCGCGACGTACCTGGGCAAGGTCACCGTGAACGCTCCGCGCATTCCGGTGGTGAACAACGTGGACGTGGCGACGGAGAATGACCCTTCGCGCATCAAGGATGCGCTGGCGCGGCAGGCATGCAAGCCGGTGCGCTGGGTGGAAGTGATCCGGCGGATCGCCGCGAATGGCGTCACGCACGTCGTGGAATGCGGCCCGGGCAAGGTATTGGCCGGGCTGACCAGGCGCATCGACGGCAACCTTCAGGGCCACGCCATCGTCGATCCGCAGTCGCTCGCGCAGATCTTGCAGGCGTTCGAGTCGTGAGCCTCGTCGGCAAAGTCGCGCTCGTTACCGGCGCTTCCCGCGGCATCGGCCAGGCCATCGCCCTGGAACTCGGGAAGCAGGGGGCCACGGTCATCGGCACGTCGACCAGCCAGGCCGGCGCGGACGGCATCCAGCAGCGTCTCGCCGCGGCGGGCATAAAGGGCGGCGGGATGGCGCTTGACGTCAACGACGCGCAGCAGACGGAGGCGGTCGTTGCCGCAATCCAGAAGCAGTTCGGCGACATCGCGATCCTCGTCAACAACGCGGGGGTGACGCGCGACAACCTGCTCGTGCGCATGAAGGACGAGGAGTGGGACGACATCATGTCCACCGATCTCAAGTCGGTTTACCGGCTGTCGAAGCTGCTGCTGCGGTCCATGATGAAGGCGCGCTACGGCCGCATCATCAACATCACCTCGGT
>CAZOQY010000113.1:0-1983 GCA_964581835.1 uncultured Streptomycetaceae bacterium
GCTTTGCCACGCGGTTCGCCCATTACCCATTACCCATTACCCATTACCCATTACCTCTTTCCATAGTTCGACCACCGCGCGGCGCGATTCTTCCACCGCTTCCGGCGCGGTGCGGGCGTATTTCTCCCCCTGCAGACGCAGGGCGTGCTGCATCTCGCGGAAGCGGCGATAGGCATCGTGCGCGGCCTGCGCGCGGGCCGCGCCGACCAGGCCCAGGCGCGCGGCGAGCTTCAGCAGCGCGAGGTTGCCGATGTTGCCGGTCAGTTCGGCGTGCGCCCGCGAGTGGGCCAGCACCAGGTATTGCACGGCGAACTCGACGTCGATGATGCCGCCGCGGTCGTGCTTCAGGTCGAACAGCGCGGTGCGGTTGGGGTGCGCGTCGAGCATTTTCTGCCGCATCGCGGCCACTTCGCGGCGCAGCGCGGCCGGCTCGCGCGGCTTGCGCAGCACCTCGACGCGCAACCGCTCGAATTCGGCGCCGATGTCGCGGTCGCCGGCAACGAAGCGGGCGCGGGTGAGCGCCTGGTGCTCCCACAGCTGCGCCTGCTGCCCCTGATACTCGCGGAAGCTCGCGAACGGGCTGACCAGCAGCCCGCCCGCGCCGTTGGGGCGCAGGCGCAGGTCGGTCTCGTAGAGCACTCCGGCCGGCGTGATGCTGGTGAGCCAGTTGTTGATGCGCTGGGCGTAGCGCGCGTAGCTTTCCGCCGCCTCCGGCGCAGGGTCGTCGTAGAGGAATACCAGGTCGAGGTCGGAGGCGTAACCCAGTTCCTTGCCGCCCAGCTTGCCGTAGGCGATCACGGCGAAGCGCGGCGAATCGCGGTGGGGGCTGCGCATCGGCCAGGTGACGCGCAGCACCTCCTCCAGCACGACGCACGCCAGGTCGCTCAGGTGGTCGGAGAGCGTCTCCAGCGGCAGCCGGCCCGACAAGTCCTGCGCGATCAGGCGCATGTTGTGCGCGTGCTTGAAGTGGCGCAGCGTGTCCATCTGCTTCTCGGTGTCGCCCGTGGCGTCGCCCATTTGCCGGCGCAGCTCGCGCGCCGCATCGGCCCAGTCGGGCGCGGCGAACAGCGTGCGGGTGTCGAGCAGCTCGTCGAGCAGGATCGGACGGCTGGCGAGATACTGCGCGGCCCAGGGACTCGCGCCCATGATCGCCGCGAGCGGCGCCACGGTTTGCGGGTATTCGACGAGCAGCGCCAGGTAGGAGCCGCGGCGGCCCACGGCCTCGAGCAGGTCGAGCAGCCGGTCGAGCGTCGCGTCCGGGTCCTTTGCCGCGGCGGCGGCCTCCGCCAGCAGCGGCACCAGGCGGTCGAAGCGCGCCTGGCTCTCGGCCGGCATTTCGCGATAACGGCTGCCCGCGCGCATGCTTTTCAGCCGGGCGCCGATCTCCCGCGGGCGGTGATAGCCCAGCGTGGCAAGCGTAGCCGCGGTTTTTTCCGCGTCGGAATTATCGTGCCACAGGTGCGAGAGTGCGTGCTCGCCGCCGGGCGAGGCGGCGAAGATGTCGCCGAAATGGCGCGAGACGGTGTCGCGGTGCCGTTCGAGGTCGGCGAGCAGCGCGGCGTAGTCGCCGCGATTCTGTTCGCCATAGCCCGCATTACCATGACCCGCATCACCATATCCCATGGCCTCGGCGACGAGCCGGCGGTCGCCGTCCGTCTGCGGCAGCGCGTGCGTCTGCCGGTCGTCGAGATACTGCAGCCGGTGCTCGAGGTTGCGCAGGAAGCGATAGGCCGCCGCGAGCTCCGCCACGGCCGCCGCCGGCAGCAGGTTGCGCTCCGCGAGCAGCGGCAGGACGGCGAGGGTGGGCTGGCGCCGCAGTTCGGCGTCGCGGCCGCCGCGGATCATGCCGGCGCCACGACGCTCCAGCAGCCGCTGCGCGCGCGTGCCCACCCGGGATTGCTCGTGCCGCATCCGCACCAGGTCGTCGTGCTCGCGCTCGACATGCGCGGCTTCTCGCATCTGACCCGCGTACTGCACGACACG
>CAZOQY010000113.1:1993-9422 GCA_964581835.1 uncultured Streptomycetaceae bacterium
GCGGCCGCCGCGGATCAGCTGGAACACCTGCGCGGTGAACTCGATCTCGCGGATGCCGCCGGGCCCCAGCTTGATGTTGTCGTGCAGGTCGCGCCGCTCGACCTCGCTGCGGATCTGGCGGTGCAGGTCGCGCAGGGCGGCGATGGCGTTGTAATCGAGGTGGCGGCGGTAGACGAACGGCCGCACCATCTCCATCAGTTCCGCTTCCCGGTCGCCGGTGAGGGCGCGCGCCTTGATCCAGGCGTAGCGCTCCCATTCGCGGCCCTGGGTGATGAAGTAGTTTTCCAGCGCATCGAAGCTGGCGACGAGCGGACCGCCGTCGCCGTACGGCCGCAACCGCATGTCGACGCGGAACACGAAGCCGTCTCCGGTCAGCTCGGAGAGCGCGGCGATCAACTGGCGGCCGAGACGCGTGAAATACTCGTGATTGCTGATGACCTGCGGTCCGCGCGTGTCGCCTTCCTCGGGATAGACGAAGATGAGATCCAGGTCGGAGGAAACATTGAGTTCCGCGCCGCCGGCCTTGCCCATGCCGATCACGTGCAATTGCTGCTCGCGCCCGCTCGCGGCGCCGACCGGCCGCCCGTGGCGGGCGGAGAGCCGCTCGTCCAGCGAGGCCAGCGCGTGGCGCACGGCGACTTCGGACAACGCGGTGGTGGTCGCGAGCACTTCCTCGAGCGGCGCGAGGCCGGCGAGGTCGCGCGCGATCAGGCGCAGCATTACCCGCGCGCGCAGCACGCGCAGCGCGCGCTTCAATCCGTCCTCGTCCGCGCCGGGGCCGGCCGCCAGCGCGGTGCGCATTTCATCCGCAGTGAACGGACGCTCGACCGCGGCATCCAACTCCCTGTCGGGCGCGGCTTCGACGAGCCGGCGCGCGTAGTGGCTCAGTCGCGCGGCGCGCGCCAACAGGTCCGATGCGGGGCTGTCGGCGGACGGCAACGCTCCGGCGTTATGAGATTCCATGGTCAATTGCAGGTAAAATACGTAACTCCTTGACTCAATATCGCATTTTTTCGAAGCTCAGGCAAAACGTGGCGGCCGCGGACAAGCTCGGATGGCTCGGAGTCAGCTCTCTCTGGGTGTACCGCGTTCTGACCTGGAGCGTGCTCCTGGCCGGTCTCGCGTTTGCCGCGGCCGTGATCGTCCTGCGCTATTGGGTCCTGCCCGACATCGAGCGCTACCGGGACGACATCGCCCGCATCGTCAGCGAGCGCTCGAAGCAAAAGGTCACGATCGAGAAAATCGCTGCCAACTGGGACGGCCTGCGCCCGCAGCTGAAGCTCGAGAACGTGACCGTGCACGACGCCGCCGGACGGCCGGCCATCACGCTCGCGCGCATGGACCAGACGCTGTCGTGGTCGTCGCTTGCCTTGCTCGAGTTGCGCTTCTACGCGCTCGATATCTACAGGCCGACTCTCAACGTCCGGCGCGACGAGGCCGGCGTGCTCTCCATCGCCGGCGTCGAGTTGACCGGTGAAGGTGGCGACCCCGGCTTTGCCGACTGGCTGCTGCGCCAGCGCGACATCGAGGTGCACGACGCCACGCTCATCTGGAACGACGCGCAGCGCAAGGCGCCCCAGCTGGAACTGAAGAACGTTTTTCTTCACGTGATGAACCGCGGCGGCCGGCACCGCTTCGGCCTGACCGCGAAGCCGCCGCCCGAGCTGGCCTCGCCGCTGGACGTGCGCGGCGACCTGAGGGGGGACTCGGTGAAGCTGCTCGCGGAATGGAACGGGCAGATCTACGTCAACCTCGATCATGCCGACATCGCCGCCTGGCGCACCTGGATTCCGTTCTCGGTCGATTTCCCGCGCGGCACAGGCGCGTTGCGCGCCTGGATGACGGTGAACCGGCAGGAGTTGACCGAAGTCACGGCGGACGTGAGGCTCGCCAACGTTCGTGCCCGGCTGGCAGCAGATCTGCCTGAACTGGATCTTTCGGACCTGTCGGGGCGCGTCGGCTGGAAACGGTCGGACTCGGGGTTCGAGTTCACCACGTCGCGGCTCGGGTTGACCACGACCGGCGGCCTCGTCCTGCTGCCCGCGGATTTCCTGTTGCGCGTCGCCTCCAGCTCGGCGCGCAGGGCGGGCCGCGGCGAGCTGCAGGCCAACGCGCTCGACCTGGCGCCGCTCGCGGCGCTCGCCGACCACCTGCCGCTCGCGCCGGAAGTGCGCAAACAGCTGGCGGCCTATTCGCCGAAGGGCGCCGTGCACGATGTCGTGGTGCGCTGGACCGGGGAGTGGCGCGAGCCGCAGCAATACACGCTGCGCGGCCGTTTCCAGGGACTGTCGCTCAGCCGCGCGGGCAGGGTGCCGGGATTCTCCGGCGTGAGCGGCTCGGTCGAGGGCAACGAACGCGGCGGCACGCTGTCGCTCAATTCCCACAAGGCGCTGGTGGAAATGCCGCTCGTCTTCCGCGACCCGCTCGAGTTCGACGCGCTGACCGCGCAGGTCGCCTGGTCGCGCAGCGGCGGCGACACCGAATTGAGGCTGAACAACATCTCGTTCTCCAACGCGCACCTTTCCGGCACGGTTTTCGGCAACTACCGGACGGCGGGCTCGGCGCGCGGCGCCATCGATCTCACCGGCAATCTCGCGCGCGCGGACGCGCGCTTCGTCAGCCGCTACATCCCGCTGGTTCTGGGCAAGGCCTCGCGCGACTGGCTGGACAAGGCCTTCCTGGCGGGGCAGTCGAACGACGTGTCGTTGCGCCTGAAGGGCAATCTCGACGAGTTTCCGTTCGCCGAAGGCAGAAGCGGGGTGTTCCAGGTGGCGGCGAAGGTCACCGGCGGCGTGATTCATTACGCGGACGGCTGGCCCGACATCGAAAACGTCGCGGGCGAGCTGCTGTTCCGCGGCCAGCGCATGGACGTGCAGGCGCGCCAGGGCACACTGTCCGGGGTGCGGCTGTCGAAAGTGCAGGTCGCAATTCCGGACCTGCTGCATGCCAACGAGGTGCTGGGCATCAGCGGCGAAGCGGACGGTGCGACGGCCGACTTCCTCGCTTTCGTCGACAAGACCCCCATCGCCGGGATGATCGACCATTTCACCGATGGCTGGAAGGCGCAGGGCTCGGGCAAGCTCGCCCTGAAGCTGTCCATCCCGCTGCGCGCGACGTCGAAGAGCCGGGTTTCGGGCGCCTTCCAGTTTGCCGGCAACACGGTCGTCGTCGCGCCCGAGCTGCCGGCCGTGGAGCAGGCGGGCGGGCGGGTCGAGTTCACCGACGCTTCCGTGCGCGCGCAAGGCATCAGCGGCACGTTCCTGGGCGGGCCGGTCACGATATCCGCCGCGACGGCGCGCGATGCCGGGGTGCGCGTCAACCTGCAGGGGCGCATCAACCCGGACGGCGTGCGCCGGGCCGGCGCGCCGGGCTGGGCCCAGCACCTTCAGGGATCCGCCGACTGGCGCGCGGTCATCAACGCGCGCAAGCGCAACGCCGACGTCGTGCTCGAATCGAGCCTGCAGGGGCTCGCCGTGGACCTGCCGGCGCCGATCGTGAAGACCGCGGCCGAGACGATGCCGCTGCGCATCGAGCGCCGCCTGCTGGCGGCCAGCCAGGACCGCTTGAGCCTGTCGCTGGGCGACATCGTCAGCGTGAACCTGCTGCGCCGCACGGAAGGCGCGCAATCCGTGTTCCACCGCGGCGCCGTGCGCTTTGGCGGCGGCGCGGCCGCCGAGCCCGACCGCAACGGCGTATGGGTGAGCGGCGCGGTGAAGGCGCTCGACGTGGACCGCTGGCTGGCGCTCATGGGGCCGGGCGGGGGCACCCGCATCGATTGGGGCGGCGTGGATCTCAAGCTGGGGACGGCGGATGTCTTCGGTCGCCGCTTCAGCGATCTGGCGATCAATTCCGTGGTGCTGAGCGGGCAATGGCGCGCCAACGTCGTCGGCAAGGAGCTGGAAGGCACCCTGTTGCTGCAGCCCCAGGGCCGGGGGCGCGTCGTGGCGAGGATGAAAACGCTGGCGATACCGGCAGCGACACCCGCCGCTGCTTCCGCCGTGACGGTGCCCACCGGGGGCCCTGCCCAGGCGCGGAAGGAGCTGGATTCGCTGCCGGCGCTCGATGTCACCGCCGAGCAGTTTTTCAACAAGGGCAAGCTGCTCGGCCGGCTCGAGCTGGCGGCCATCCCGGAAGGGCGCGACTGGCGCATCGAGCGGTTGCGCATCACCAATCCCGAAAGCACGTTCTCGCTCGACGGCAGCTGGCAGCTCGCCGCCACCCCGCCGCGCACGCAGGTGAACCTGAGGCTCGACGCGACCGACGTCGGCAAGCTGCTGACCCGCCTGGGCTACCCCGAGGGCGTGCGGCGCGGCACGTCCAGGCTCGAAGGCGCGCTCGCCTGGAACGGCGCGCCGTACGATCTCGATTTCGCGTCGCTCAGCGGCAACCTGGTGCTGGAGGCGGCCAAGGGCCAGTTCGTCAAGCTCGAGCCGGGCATCGGCAAGCTGCTGGGCATCCTGAGCTTGCAGGCGCTGCCGCGGCGCATCTCGCTCGATTTTCGCGACGTTTTCAGCGAGGGCTTCGCCTTCGACGAGATCGTCGGCGCGGTCAAGATCAGCCGCGGCATCGCCAGCACCGAGAACTTCCGCATCCAGGGCCCGCCCGCCCGCTTCACGATGACCGGCGAGGTCGATCTCGCGAAGGAAACGCAGAAGCTGAGGGTTCGCATCTCGCCGCACGTGAGCGATACCGTGTCGATCGCCGGGGCGCTCGTCGGCGGGCCGATCGCCGGCGTGGCGGCGTTCCTGGCGCAGAAGATCCTGAAGGACCCGCTCGACCAGGCCGTCTCCTACGAGTACAGCGTGAGCGGCACGTGGTCGGAACCGAACGTGGCCCGCGTGGAGCGGGCGTCCGCGTTCGACAATCCCCAGCCATGACGGCGGCGGCAATGGTAAGATTTCTGGCGGGTGCGGGATTCGCCGCCGTGGCCGTCGTCGGCGCGGCGCAGACGTTCGCGCAGGCTTCCGCGCAGTCATTCGCGCAGTCATTCGCGCAGTCATTCGTAGTGCCCCCCGAATTGTGGGACCGGCCGCGCAGTGGCCGCGCCGTGATCGAGCAGCCGGCGGTCCGGCAGGCGGTCGGCGCGTACCTGGCGCAGCCGGGCGGCCGCATCGTCGTGCGCCACGGCGTCGGGCAGGAGGCGCTCCTCGCCGCCGAAGAGCTGCGGACGTGGCTGGTGGCGCTGGCGGTCGAGCCCGCGCGCATCTCGCTGCGCAACGATCTGCCGGCGACGGAGCCGCTCAGGATGGAAGTGATTCGTGACTGGTGACAGGCAAGAACGTGAACGCTTCCCGCTCATCTTTCGGCAAGGCCAAGCCGCACGTCGCGAGGCCCGACGGCGAAGCGACGATCACGCGCATCGCGGCGGTGCAGCTCGCCTCGGGGCCCAACATCAAGGGCAACCTGCAGGAGGCGGCGCGGCTGATCGAGATGGCGGCCCAGCAGGGCGCGAAGCTGGTGGCGCTGCCGGAATATTTCGCGATCATGGGGCTGCGCGACAACGACAAGGTCAAGGCGCGCGAGAAGTCCGGCGCGGGGCCGATCCAGGAGTTTCTCTCGGCGACGGCGCGGCGCCACGGCATCTGGCTCGTCGGCGGCTCCGTACCGCTCGAATCCTCCAGCCCCGACAAGGTGCGCAACAGCAGCCTGGTCTACGACGACAAGGGCCGGCTCGCCGCGCGCTACGACAAGATTCACCTGTTCGGCTTCGAGATGGGCAAGGAGCGTTACGAGGAGCAACGCACCATCGAGCCCGGCCGCGACGTGGTGACGGTGGACACGCCGTTCGCGCGGCTGGGCCTGTCGATCTGCTACGACCTGCGCTTTCCCGAGCTCTACCGCGCGATGAAAGAGGTGGACATCATCCTGGTGCCATCGGCCTTTACCGAGACCACCGGAAGAGCGCACTGGGAGACGCTGATCCGCGCGCGCGCCATCGAAAACCTCGCTTACGTGCTGGCACCAGCACAGGGCGGCTATCACCTGAACGGCCGCGAGACCCACGGCGACAGCATGATCGTGGACCCGTGGGGCGTGGTGCTCGACCGCCTGCCGCGCGGCTCGGGCGTGGTGGTGGCCGGCGTCAACCTGCAGCACCTGCGCAACCTGCGGGCGAGCCTGCCGGCGCTGACGCACCGGACGCTGCACCGCTGCTGAGTACGGAAATGCGTCGACGCAGCGTTTGATAATCTAATCTCCTGGGGCGACGCATTTCCGAATTGAAACTGCTGGTTGCAGCCCCCATCTCTAATGGAATGCCCATGAAACCTGAAAACACGGAAGAGCTGCGCGAACTCGAAAATAAGATTTCGTTCGCGACAGCGAATGAAATCTTGCTGGCGCCGTACGCGCTCGACGCCGGCAAGCTCGACGCCGTGTTCGGACAGCTTTTTGCGCACAAGGTGGACTACGCCGACCTCTACTTCCAGTACACGCGCAGCGAGTCCTGGAGCCTGGAGGAGGGCATCGTCAAGTCGGGCAGCTTCAACATCGACCAGGGCGTGGGCGTGCGCGCGGTGAGCGGGGAGAAGACCGCGTTCGCCTATTCCGACGATATCAGCCTGCCGGCGCTGGAAGCCGCGGCGCAGGCGACCCGCGCCATCGCGCGCCAGGGCCAGTCGGGCCGCACGCAGGTTGCCAAGCGCGCCACGGGTCACAACCTGTATGTTCCGTACGATCCGATCGCGAGCCTGGAGGATCCGGCCAAGGTCGCGCTGCTCGAGCGCATCGAGCGCCGGGCGCGCGCCCTCGACCCGCGCGTGACCCAGGTCATGGCCTCGCTCGCGGGCGAATACGAGGTGGTGCTGGTCGCGCGCTCCGACGGCGTGCAGGCCGCCGACGTGCGGCCGCTGGTGCGGTTGTCCGTGCAGGTGATCGTCGAGCAGGACGGCCGGCGCGAGCAGGGCAGCGCCGGCGGCGGCGGGCGCTTCGATTACGCGTATTTCACCGACGACCTGCTCGCGGACTACGCGAAGAAGGCGGTGGACCAGGCGCTCGTCAACCTCGATGCGAAGCCGGCGCCGGCCGGCACCATGACGGTGGTGCTGGGCCCGGGCTGGCCGGGCGTGCTGCTGCACGAGGCGATCGGTCACGGGCTGGAAGGCGATTTCAACCGCAAGGGCACTTCCGCGTTCAGCGGGCGCATCGGCGAGCGCGTGGCGGCGCCGGGCGTCACGGTGGTGGACGACGGCACGCTCGCGCGCCGGCGCGGCTCGCTCAACGTGGACGACGAGGGCCAGCCCACGCAATGCAACACGCTGATCGAGAACGGCGTGCTGAAGGGCTACATGCAGGACAGCCTCAACGCGCGGCTGATGAAGGTCGCGCCCACCGGCAACGGCCGGCGCGAGTCGTACGCGCACATTCCGATGCCGCGCATGACCAATACCTACATGCTGAACGGCGATCGGCCGCGCGAGGAAATCATCGC
>CAZOQY010000114.1:0-9402 GCA_964581835.1 uncultured Streptomycetaceae bacterium
ATCAGGAACGATGCCGGGATGCGCATCGTCGCGCCGGAGATGCCGGCGATTGCGGTCAGCGTGAACAGTTCGGCCTGGGTAAACGGAAAGCCGAGGTTCAACATCTGCACGGTGATGATGCCCCACATGCCCCAGACGGCGAATCCGCACAGGAGCGCCGGCACCGAAATCCACAGGTTGCGGTAGGCGACACGCTTGCCTTCCGTCTCCCAGAACGCCTCGTCTTCGGGGCGCCAGTCGGTGATATCGGGACCGCCTGCTTTTTCTCGCGAGCTCATCGTGATTCCAGTGTCAGGAAAAATGCGCCGGCTCGGGATGCCGCCTGCCCTGTTCCGCGCCCATCGGACGCACCTCGGTGAAGTACATCCACATGAGCGATACCCAGACGATGCCGAACATCAGCATGAACGCGGACGAGCGCACGCCGGTCAGGTCCACCAGCGCGCCGAACATGATGGGCAATATGAATCCCCCCATGCCCCCCGCCAGCCCGACCACGCCGGACACCACGCCGATATTCTGGGGATAGTCGTCCGAGATGTACTTGAAGACCGAGGCCTTGCCGACGGCGAAGGCGATGCCCATCGTGAACATGATGATGGTGAACACGGTCGGGTTGAGCCCGATGTGAAAGGTCCTGGGACCGGACACGGTGTGTATGGTGAAATCGGTCTGCGGGTACGACAGGAAGAACAGGCAGACCAGCCCGACCCACAGCACCCACCACGTGACGGAGTGCGCGCCGTACTTGTCTGAAAACCAGCCGCCGATCGCGCGCAGCACGCCGCCGGGTATGCTGAAGCCCGCGGCCAGCAGCGCCGCCAGCTGGATGTCGAAACCGTACTCGGAAATGTAGTACTTGGTCATCCACAGCGACAGCGCCACGTAGCCGCCGAAGACGATCGAATAGTACTGGCTGTAGCGCCATACCCTGGGGTCCTTCAGCGCCATCAGCTGCTCCCTGACCGTGACCCTGGCGGCATCCGCGGTGTGCCGCTCGTCGGTGTAGCTGAAAAACCAGAAGAGCACCGCCGTCACCGTCATGAGCACGGCGTAAACCTGCGGCACCATCGCCCATCCATACGCCACCACGATGGTCGGCGCCACGAGCTTGGTGACCGCGGCCCCCGTATTGCCGACGCCGAATATGCCCATCGCCAGCCCCTGCCGGTTCCGCGGGAACCAGCGCGCGCAATAGGCAATGCCGACCGTAAACGAGCCGCCTGCCACGCCCACGAACAGCCCGGTCACCAGGAAGTGCCAGAATTCGGTCGCCCGGGAAATCAGCCAGATCGGCAGAACGGTGGACAGCATCAGGATGAAGAACACGATGCGCCCGCCGAAGCGGTCGGTCCACATGCCCAGCGGCAGGCGGATCAGGGAACCGGTGAGCACCGGCGTCGCCACCAGTATCCCGAATTCCGTCTCGTTGAGGCCGAGGGTCTGCTTGATGGGAATGCCGATGACGGCAAACATCATCCAGACCATGAAACAAACCGTGAACGCCACCGTGCTCGACGTCACCACCGACCACTGCTTGTACCGGTCCGTCGCCATCACCCGCCCTCTCGCGCTGGTTGCCCGATAACGAAGTTAAGCGGGGAAGCGCCGGGCCGGTTTGATCTAGGTCAACTGAAGATGTATTTCCAATCCATCTTTATGGAGGCCCCGTAGAATCAGCGGCAAGTCATTCCATTCCCCCCGGTACAGACTGTGCGACTGACCAGCTTCACCGATTACACGCTGCGCGTGCTGATCTATCTCGGCACGCACCAGCAGGAGGAACGCCTCGCCACCATCAGCGACATCGCTCACGCTTACGGCATCTCCGAAAACCATCTCATGAAGGTCGTGCACCACCTGTCCCGGCAGGGCCACGTCGAAACGGTGCGCGGGAAAGGCGGCGGCATGCGGCTTGCGCGCGCGCCGGATAAAATCAACATCGGCGACGTCGTGCGTGGCGCCGAAGAGGACCTCGCACTGGTGCAATGCTTCCAGCAAGGCGACCCCCCATGCCCGATCGAATCAGCCTGCGCGCTGATCGGCTTGCTGGAGCGCGCCCTGGGCGCGTTCTTCGAGGTGCTGGATCGCTGCACGCTTGCGGACCTGCTCAAGCCACGGTCGCAGCTGCTCGGGATTTTTCGCGACGCCGGCGGGCGGCGGTAACCGGGCCGCGACCGCCGGCGTTCGCCTCGACCCGGCTCATACGTATCCCAGCCACGACCAGTAAGTCGCGCCGAGCAGCAGCACCATCAGGTACGCCGCGATGGTGATGACCAGCCCGGTTTTCACGAAATCGCGCGCGGTGAAGGTGTCGGTGCCGTAGGCCACCATGTTCTGCGGCGCGTTCACCGGCAGGATGAAGCCGAAGCTCACCACGAACTGCAGCAGCAGGGTCATGCCGATGACGTTGATGCCCGGCGTCTGCACGCTCTGCAGCACGCTGATGACGATCGGGATCATGGCGGAGGCGAGCGCGGTGGCGCTGGCGAAACCCAGGTGGACCACGATCAGGAACGCCGACAGGATGGCCAGGATGGCGAGGGCCGGCAGATGCGTCAGCCCGAAATTGACGACGATCACGTTGGCGAGCCAGCCCGCCGCCCTGGTCGTCAGCAGCGCGGTGCCGAGCGAGATGCCGACCCCGAACAGGATCACCGTCCCCCAGGGAATCCTCGACTGCACCTGCTTCCAGTCCATGATGCCGACCCCCGGCAGGAACATGAGCGCGATCGCGACGATCGTCGTGGAGGACGTGTCGAACGGGTGCAGCACCTTCTCGGTCGCCCAGAAACCCAGCAGCGCGACCGAGATCACCATCAGCTTCTTCTCGGCGAACGTCATCGGCCCGAGCTCGGCCAGGCTGCGGCGGATCGATTCACCGCTGCCGGGCACCTCCTCGGTCTCGGGCGGCATCATCCGCGTCATGATGAAATAGAGCGCGATCGACATCACGATCGCGAACGGCGCGGCGGCGATCAGCCACTCGAGCCAGGTGATCGTGCTCTTCAGCATCTTCTCGATGAAGCCGACCGCGACCATGTTCTGCGCCGCCGCGGTCTTCACGCCGACGTTCCAGATGCTGGCCGACTGCGTCGTGGTGATCATGATCACCGCCGCCAGCCGGCTGCGCCTGTCCACCCCGAACGCGAGGATGATGCCCATCATGATCGGCACCAGGCACGCCACCCGCGCCGTCGTGCTCGGCACGAAAAAGGACAGCACGATGCCCACCAGGATCGCGCCGATCACCACCCGGCGGGTGCCGGCGCCCACCTTCGACAGCACCCACAGCGCGATGCGCCGGTCGAGGCCGGTCACCGTCATCGCGGCGGAAATGAACAGCGCCGCCGCGACCAGCGCCAGCGCCGTGTTGGCGAAGCCGCCGAGCGCGATGCCGAGGGCGGCCGGCGTGCCCAGGGCGACGTCAGGTTTGGCGACGCTCGGCGCCAGCCCCAGCAGGAACGCCATCAGCGCGGTGATCAGGACCGCGCTGATGGCGTAATCCACCGCCTCGGTCATCCACAGGATCACCGCGAACAGCAGCACGCCCAGCATGTACTGGCCGGCGACCGGCAGGCCCGCCGGCGTCGGCAGCAGCATGACCACGATCAGCGCCGCGAACGCGGCCCAGACCCCCCAATGACGGCGATCCGGACCGGGTGCGGTTGCGCTTGCCGATGCGGCCAGTGTTGTCATGCGCACTCCTCCTCGAACGATCCGCCTCCAATCTGGCAGAAGCGGAAACCGCGCCTATTGATGCAGATCAAGCGCCGGGGCGACCGTCATACAATGATGCGAATAGAATCGCCCTGATGCCGGCGCCCGCCCCGTGACCCCCTCCCCATCGAACCCGGCCGTCGAATCGCTCGCCGCCGCCGCGCGCGCCTTCCTGCGCGGCCATCCGCCGTTCGACGGCATGGAGGACGAAGCGCTGCGCTTCCTGTCCTCGCGGCTCACCCTCGCCTATTACCCGAAGGACACGCCGATCTTCGCGCCCGCGCAGGGCAAGCCGCGCCACTTTTTCATGGTGCAGCGCGGGCGGGTGCTGCGCGCCGACGGTAATTCAGCGGAAAACGCGCCAGTAACCACGCTGGGCGCCGGCGAGTGCTTCCCGATCGGCGCGCTGGTGGAGGACGTGCCGGGCGAATCGAGCTACACGGCCGGTACCGATACGTTCTGCTACCAGCTGCCGGCAGCGGACTTCGCCGAACTGCTGCAACGTTCACCGCGCTTCCACGACTACGCCACGCGGCACCTCGCCTCGATGCTGCGGGAATCGCGGCGCCTGCTCGCGATGCGCACGGCGAATTTCGCCTGGGAACAGCACGCGATGAGCCGCCCGCTGCGCTCGCTCGTGCAGCGCGCGCCGGTCAGTTGCACGATGGACGCGCCGCTGAATGATGCGTTGCGGGCGATGGCCGAAGCGCGCACGGGCTCGATACTGGTCGTCGGCCGCGACGGCGCGCTCGCCGGCATCCTGACGCGGCACGACGTGCTCGACCGCGTTGCGCTCGCGCGCCGGGATCTCGATACGCCCGTCGGCGAGGTGATGACGCCGAACCCGAAGACGCTGCCGGCCGAAGCCAGCGCCTACGACGCGACCCTGTTGATCGCGCGGGAAGGCATCCGGCACATCCCGGTAATGGACGGCAATACGCTGATCGGCGTGGTCACCGAGCGCGACCTGTTCGCGCTCGCGCGGGCGAGCGTGCGCGGCATCCATCGCACCATTGCCGGCGCGACGGAAACGGCGGCGCTTCAGCATGCCGCCGGCGAAATCCGCGGCCTCGCGCGCGACCTGCTCGCGCAGGGACTCGCGGCGGAGCAGCTGACCACGATCGTATCGACGCTGAACGACGCGCTGACCGCCCGTATCATCGATCTCGAGCGCGCCCGGCACGCGCTCGACGGCATCGAATGGTGCTGGCTCGCGTTCGGCAGCGAGGGCCGCTACGAACAGACCATCAGCACCGACCAGGACAACGGAATCGTCTTCGCCGACCCGGCAGCGGGCTCGCCGGACGGGGCCCGGGCGCGGCTGCTGCCGTTCGCGCAGGCGGTCAACCGCACGCTCGATGCCTGCGGCTTCCCGTTGTGCAAGGGCAACATCATGGCGGGCAACCCCGAGTGCTGCCTGTCGCTCGCCGAATGGCGCGCGCGATTTTCCGGCTGGGTCAACGCGCCGACAGGCGGCCCCCTGCTGAACGCCGTGATCTTTTTCGATTTCCGGCCGCTGCACGGTCAGCAGGGAATCGCCGACGCCCTGCGCGCGGGCCTGCTCGAACTCGCGCAGGCGCGGCCCGTCTTCCTGCGCGCGCTGGCGGCCTACGCGCTGGAATCGGAGCCGCCACTGGGCCTGATCAGCGATTTCAGGACCGAGGACGCGCCCGGCGCGCCGGACACGATCGACCTCAAGAAAGCGGGCGCCCGCCTGTTCGTGGACGCCGCGCGCGTGCTGGCGCTCGCCGCCGCCGTGCCGCACACCAACACCGCCCAGCGCCTGCGCCAGGCCGGCGCGCGCATCCGCATGCAGCCGGAGGAAATCGCCTCGGCCACCGAAGCGTTCTTCTTCATCCAGGGACTGCGCCTGCGCGCGCAACTGCTGGCTGCCGGCGGAGAAGGTGCGGCCTCGCCCAACCGCATCGACCCCGCGCGGTTGAACGAGGTGGACCGCCGCGTTCTGAAGGAGAGTTTCCACCAGGCACAAAAGCTCCAGCGCCGGCTCGCGCTCGACTACCAGCTATGAACGGGCCGATGAATTGGCCTATGAGCTGGCCGATGAACTGGTTGCAGCGCCTGCTCGGCCGGCAGGCCCGCCTCGCGCCGGAACAGGCCAGCGCGCTGGCCGCGTGGTTCGCCCTGCCCGCGCCGGACCTCGACCTCCCGGCGGACCGCCAGCGGCTGGTGGTCGTCGACGTCGAGACGAGCGGGCTCGACCCCTCGCGCGACCGCCTGCTCGCGATCGGCGCCGTTGCCGTGGATCGCGGCGCGATCCATTTCGAGGACAGCTTCGAGATCGTTCTGCGCCAGGACGCGCCCAGCGGCAACGACAACATCCTGGTCCACGGCATCGACGGCACGACGCAGTGCGCGGGAATCGAGCACGCCGAGGCCCTGCTCCGCTTCCTCGACTACGCCGGCAAGTCGCCGCTGGTCGGATTCCACGCCGACTTCGACCGCATCGCGATCGGGCGCGCGGCGCGCGCAACGCTCGGGGCCGCGCCCGCCAACGCCTGGCTCGATCTCGCCACCGCCGCGCCCGCCGTGTTTCCCGAGCACGCGCAACGGGCGCACGCCCTGGACGACTGGGCGCGTCTCTTCGGTATCGAAAACCACGCCCGCCACAACGCGCTCGCCGATGCGTTCGCCACGGCGCAACTCCTGTTGGTCGTCATGGCGCGGGCGGCCGCCAATGGCGACCGGCGACTCTCCGACCTCATCGCGGCATCGACCGCGCAGCGCTGGCTCGCGCGCTGAACGGGGCTTGGGGAGGGTTCCGATTACTCCCCGACAAGTCAGCCGGTTACCGCCATCCCGCCCACCGGCAGATTGATTGCCCGCGGCGGATGCTGGATGGTTATACTGCTGTCGGGTCAGCATTCATCCAACAGGAGGGGCATCATGAAAAAAACCACCGTGAATAAAACCGTACTGGCCGCCGCATGCGGCACGCTGCTCGTCGCCGGCTGCGCCGGGACGCAGGAGCAGAAGGAAGTATCCGCCGTCGTGCTGCTGCAGCCGCGCAGCGGTTCGAACGTGAGCGGCAACGTCAAGTTCACCCAGATCGGGGATTTGGTGCGCATCACCGGTGAGGTCACCGGCCACACCAAGGGGCCGAAAGGCTTCCACATCCACGACAAGGGCGACTGCAGCTCGGCCGACGGCATGAGCACCGGCGGCCATTTCAATCCCGGCGGCCACAAGCACGGCGGCCCCTACGAGCCGGTGAAACACGCCGGCGACCTCGGCAACCTCAACTTCAACGACCAGGGCGTCGCGAAGATCAACTTCACCGTCGGCGACATCAAGGTGAGCCGCGACGGCCCCAACGGCATCATCGGCCGCGCGGTGATCGTCCATGCGGCCGTGGACGACCTCAAGACCGACCCCACCGGCAACGCCGGCGGGCGCGTCGCGTGCGGGGTGATCCAGGGCTGATCGATTACCCGTAAAAAAATCCGCAGCCGGAAACGGCTGCGGATTTTTTATTTCGCCTGCGATCCGGTCAGGTCGCAATGCCGCGCCGCTGCGCCATGGCGGCGCCGATCTCGGCGAGATCGTCCTTCGCGAGCAGCATCTCGGCGAGCGGGATGACGTTGGATTCCTCCAGCGCCATGTGGGTGTGGTAGAGCTTGGCGAAACGGTCCACGTCGAGCGGGTCGAGCAGCGTGGTCTCGCCGGCCGAGATTTCCTGCAGAACGGCGCGCAGGTCGGTCCACAACTTGTCCATTTCGCGGTGCTCGGTGGCGATGTCGGCCACCAGCCGCGTCAGGCGCGAGCCCCGGCTCATCGTCGCCGCCGACATCATGCGCGGCAGCAGGTCCTCTTCCTCGTCTTCGTGGTGGAGACGCGCGGCGGTGTCGAAGTAGCGCATGACCGCGGTGGCAGCCTGCCGCGCCTCGGCATCGCAACCGTGGCCGCCCATGTGCTCGACCAGCCGGCGCAGGGTGTCGCACTGCGCGCGGATGCGCACGTGACAGGCCTTCAGCGCCTCGAGGGGCTGGGTGAAATCGGGACCGGGTCCGGGCAGACCGCTCATCGCGCAACTATCTTACAACAACGTTATCATCCCCTCCTACCATGCTCGAAGCACGCAACATCGAGGCCGTCCGCGGCGACACGACGCTGTTCAGCCGGCTCGATTTCAAGCTCGCGCCCGGCACGCTGTTGCGCGTCACCGGCGCCAACGGCAGCGGCAAGACGAGCCTGCTGCGCATCCTGTGCGGACTGCTCGCGCCAGCCGTCGGCGAGGTGCGATGGAACGGCGGCGACATCCGCGCGCTGCACGAGGATTACTGGAAGCATCTCGCCTGGATCGGCCACTCCGACGGGCTCAAGAGCGACCTCACCGTTGCCGAGAATCTCGCGTTCGCCTGCGCGCTTTCCGGCCTGGACATCTCCTTTTCGCGCATGGAGGCCGCCGTCGAGAGCCTCGGGCTCGCCGGGCGGGAACGGCTGCCGGCACGGGCCCTCTCCCAGGGCCAGCGCCGGCGCACCGCGCTCGCGCGCCTGGCGGTCAGCGAATCGCGGCCGCTGTGGATACTGGACGAGCCGTTCGCCGCGCTCGACGCGCAGGCAGTGGATACCGTGCAATCGCTGGTGAGCGGGCACCTTGCCCGCGGCGGCATGGTGGTGCTGACCACGCACCAGGCAGCGCGCATCGCGGCGGCGTCCGTGACCGACATCAACCTGGATCGCCGATGAGCGCCGTCCTGCGCGCCGTTCTTCACCGCGACCTGCTGCTCGCGTGGCGCCGCCGCTCCGACGTGGCGACCGCGGCGCTGTTCTTCGTGATCGTGGCGAGCCTGTTTCCGCTCGGCGTCGGCCCCGAGCCCAACCTGCTGCGCGCGATCGCGCCGGGCGTGCTCTGGGTGGCGGCGCTGCTCGCCTGCATGCTGTCGCTCGCGCGCATGTTCGAGTCCGACCACGCCGACGGCGCGCTCGACCCGATGCTGATCGCGCCCGTTCCCCTGCCGCTGATCGTGGCGGCCCGGGTGGCCGCGCACTGGATGGTCTCGGGCCTGCCGCTCGTCGTCCTCGCGCCGGTGCTGGCGCTGCAGTTCGATCTTGCGCCCGAGCTGTTGCCGGTGCTGGTCGGCTCGCTCCTGCTCGGCACGCCGGTGCTGTCGCTGGTCGGCGCGATCGGCGCGGCGCTGACGCTGGGCCTGCGCGGCGGCGGCGTGCTGCTCGCGCTGCTGGTGCTGCCGCTCTACGTGCCGGTGCTGATCATCGGCGCCGGCGCGCTCGAAGCGGCGGCATCCGGACTGGCCGTGCAGGCGTATTTCCTGTTGCTCGGCGCGCTGCTGGTGTTGGCGGGCGCATTCGCGCCGTGGGCGATCGCGGCGGCGCTGCGCATCTCCGCGGAGTGACGGGTGACTCGTTGCCCGTTACTCGTTTCCGGTAGTTCCTGAATTTTTGAGATAATTCAGCCATGCAGCCTTACCCGGAGCAGCACCCGTGAGCCAGCCGACCCTGGTCATCGGGAGCGTCAACTGGTTCAAGTACGCCTCCCCGCAGGCCTTCTACCCGCTCGCAGGCCACCTGATCCCGTGGTTCGCATGGGCGGCGGCGGTGCTGTGCGTGGCCGGCTTGTACGTGGGCTTCTTCGTCGCGCCCACCGACCACCAGCAGCGCGCCGGCGCCCAGCCAGCGCACCAGCAGCGCCGCCACGACGGCAGT
>CAZOQY010000115.1:0-1833 GCA_964581835.1 uncultured Streptomycetaceae bacterium
CGTTCGGCCACGCCGGCTCCTGCATCGTCAGCCAGTGGCGGTAGGCCTTCAGCCGGAACTCGAGCAGCCATTCCGGCTCGTTCTTCTTCGCCGAAATGAAGCGGATGGTGTCCTCGGACAGTCCCTTGGCCGCGGTGTCCGACTCGATGTCGGTCACGAACCCGTGCTTGTAGGGCTGGTTGACGAGGTTTTCTAAAACGCTGCTCATGATTGCTCCGCAAATTCGTGGACGGTGGATGGTGGATGGTGGATGGCCACAACCCGCTCAGAACCGCAAAACAGGGCTCGCGCCTTCATACCAGCCACTAGCCACCAGCCACCAATCACGCTTTCTCCTTAAGGCTGAAGGACTCGCCGCAGCCGCAGGTCGCATCCACGTTGGGGTTGTCGAACTTGAACACCTGCTTCAAGCCCTCCTTCACGTAGTCGAGGGTCGAACCGTTGAGGAATTCCAGGCTCTTCGCGTCCACCACGAGCTTCGCGTCGTGCGCTTCGAACGTGTGGTCGCCGGCCCGCACCTCGTCCGCGTAGTCGTAGGTGTAGCCGAAGCCGGAACAGCCCACGTCCTTCACGCCCACGCGCAGGCCGATGCCCTTGCCGCGGGTCGCGAGCTGCTTGCGGATCTGCTTCGCTGCGTTCTCCGTCAGTTCAATTTTCATAACGTCACCTCTTCAGACTGCCATTGCAGTAAGGTTCTTCAGGCGGCGCACCGCCGCCTGAAGAACCTCAAGAAACTCATCCACCTGCTGCGTCGTATTTCCCGCGCCGAGCGAAAAACGCACCGCGCCGAGCGCGAGTTCCGGATCCACGCCCATCGCGATGAGCGTCGCCGACGGCTCGGGATTCGCACTGGAGCACGCGGCGCCGGGCGCGACCGCGAAGCCGGCCTTGTCGAGCTCGATCACCAGCGTCTCGCCGAGGATGCCCTTGAATGCAAAATAGGTCGTGTTGGGAATGCGCGGCGCGCGCGCGCCGAACACGACCGCGCCCAGCTCATCGAGCCCGCGCTCGAACCGCGCGCGCATCGCTTCGAGCCGCGGCGCCAGGTCGCGCATGCGCTCAGCGGCCAGCACGCAGGCCGCGCCGAAGCCGACGATCGCCGGCACGTTCTCGGTGCCGGAACGCAACCCCTGCTCGTGGCCCCCGCCGTGAATGAGGGGACGCAACTGCAACCGCTTGTCCACGACGAGCGCCGCCGCGCCCTTGGGCCCGTAGAGCTTGTGCGCCGAAACCGTCATCGCGTGCACGCCGAGCGCGGCGAAATCCACCGGGATCTTGCCCAGCGCCTGCACCGCGTCCGTGTGCATCCACGCCCTGGCGGCGCGCGCGAGCCCGGCAACCGCGGCGACGTCCTGGATCGCGCCGGTCTCGTTGTTGGCGAGCATCACCGAAACGATGCCGGTCGGCTCCTGCAATGCCCGCCCGGCGTCGGCCAGGTCGACCGTGCCGTCGCGGGTGACCGCGATCTTTCTCAGCTTCCATCCCTGGCGCGCGAGGTCCTGCGCCGGTTTCGCCACGCAGGGATGCTCGATGGCGCTCACCGCGATCTGCGACGGCTTCAGGTGGCTCGCCGCCCCCTTGATGAACAGGTTGTTCGCCTCGGTGCCACCCGAGACGAAGATCACCTGCGCGGGCTGCGCGTTGACCAGCGTGGCGACCTGTTCCCGCGCAACGTCCACCGCCCGGCGCGCGGTCGTGCCGAGCTCGTGCCGGCTCGACGCGTTGCCGTAACGGCCGCGCAGGTACGGCAGCATGGCCTCGAGCACCCGCTCGTCGACGGGCGTCGTCGCGTTGTGATCGAAGTAGACAGGCTCCATGGCGTGAGTCGTGATT
>CAZOQY010000115.1:1933-9380 GCA_964581835.1 uncultured Streptomycetaceae bacterium
GTGATTGGTGATTCGTATCCCGCTATCGCCCGCTCACGCGGAAACGGTCGTTGTGCGCTTCTCGCGCATGTCCCGGACCGTGGCCACGCCGCTCTCTTGGGCGGCCTCCTTGGCGCGCTGGCTGTCCACCAGCTGGCGCAAGGTCACGCCGCCCAGGTAGTCGAAGATGCGCTGATTGAGCGACGCCCACAGATCGTGGGTCAGGCACTTGCGGTCGTCGTGGCAGTTTTCCTTGCCGCCGCACTGGGTGGCGTCGATCGGCTCGTCCACGGCGAGGATGACCTCGGTGACGGACACCTGGGCCATGTCCCTGGCGAGGCGATAACCGCCGCCGGGACCGCGCACGCTCTCCACCAGGCCGTGGCGGCGCAGCTTGCCGAACAACTGCTCGAGATAGGACAGCGAAATCCGCTGGCGGCCGCTGATCTCGGCCAGCGTCACCGGGCCGCCGCCGTGATGCATGGCGAGATCGATCATGGCCGTAACCGCAAAGCGCCCCTTCGTCGTCAGTCTCATGGGCTGCCTCTCAAAGTGTAATTAAATCAATATGATGAAAATAAATAATAGGTTACTGATTCAGTCAACTATAACTATCCCGACCAATTCAGTCAACCATTTTATTGAGCGAGTTCGCATCGAATTTCTGCGCCTCGCACTGCTCGGTGCGGCCGCCCAGCCGCTTCAGTTCCGCGAGGATCTGGTCGATGCGTTTGTCGGTATCGGCGGAATGACCGATCAGTTCGTGCACGACCTTCGCCATCGGGTCGTTCAGGTCTTTCACCACTGCATACGCGGCGAAGCGGCCGTTCTGCGCCGTCGCCTCCGCCTCGATGATGCGCGCCGGGATGCCGATCGCGGTCGCCCCCGGCGGCACTTCCTTCACCACCACCGCGTTGGAGCCGACGCGCGCGCCCTCGCCGATCGTGATCGGCCCGAGGATCTTCGCGCCCGCGCCCACCACCACGCCCTTGCCGAGCGTGGGATGGCGCTTGCCCTTGTTCCAGGACGTGCCGCCCAGCGTGACGCCGTGATAGAGCGTGCAGTCGTCGCCGATCTCGGCGGTCTCGCCGATGACGACACCCATGCCGTGATCGATGAAGAAACGCCGGCCGATGGTGGCGCCGGGATGGATCTCGATGCCGGTCAGCCAGCGCGACAGGTGCGAGGTGAAGCGCGCCAGCCAGCGCAACCGCGCACCCCACAACCCGTGCGCCAGGCGATGGAACACCATGGCGTGGAATCCGGGATAGCAGGTCACCACTTCCCAGGTATTGCGCGCCGCCGGGTCGCGATCGAAAACGACCGCGATCTCTTCCTTCAATCGCTCAAACATCGTTTACAAATCAAGGATAAGGCTGCGCAGCTTACGATAGCTGAGTAAATCAGTCAACTTTTGCCGGGCTGCGGACAGAGCACGCATGCCCTGCCAGCCCGGCTATGCGCGTTCGAGCGGTCGGTTGCCGCCGCTCAACGCGCATGGACTCTCGTCTTGGAGGCCCGCTACGGATCAAGCCTGCGCGCGCGTTGAGCGGACGAAGCAGGCGCCCGTTCCGATCGAACGCGCGCAGCCAAAACCGGCGCGCTAGCGTCCGGTTTTGGCACGCTTGGACTTCGGAATCGCGAGCGTCTTGATCACGCCGTGCAGGATATTGACCTCTTCCTGCTCGAGCTGTGTCCGCCCGAACAGTCGTCGCAGTCGCGCCATCAGTTTCTTCGGGTTGCGGGGATTGAGGAATCCCGCCGCCAGCAACCTGCGCTCGAGTTGCACGTAGAAAAGCTCGATCTCCTCGTGGGTGGCGAGCGCCGGCGGCTTGCCCTTGCTGTGGCGCACGGTGCCCCCCAGCGCAGCCAGGCGCAGTTCGTAGGCAAGCACCTGCACCGCCGCTGCGACGTTGAGCGAGGAAAATCGGGGTTCGGCGGGGATGGTCGCGAGCAACTGGCACTGACCGACCTCGGCGGCGGTCAGTCCGGATTTCTCGTTGCCGAATACCAGCGCCACGGGCTGCGAGCGGGCGACCTCGACCATGCGCGCGGCCGCGTCGCGCGCCGTGACCATCGGCACCGCCACCTCGCGCGGCCGCGCCGTGCAGGCGACCGTGAGCGCCGAGCCCGCCAGCGCCTCGTCCAGCGTGGCGCAAACCCGCGCGCGCCGCAGCACGTCGGCCGCGCCGACCGCCAGCCAGTCGGCCTGCGGGTCGGGAAAGCGCGCGGGCGCGACCAGGACGAGCTGCCCGAGCCCCATCGTCTTCAGCGCGCGCGCCGCCGCCCCGATGTTGCCGGGATGCGCGGTTTCACACATCACCACGCGAATATTTTTGAGGGAATCGGCCGTCATCACTTACAATACGCACCCCATGCACCCAATGCTGAACATCGCGGTGAAAGCCGCGCGGCGCGCCGGCAACATCATCAACCGCGCGAGCCGCAACCTCGACATCATCACCGTCAAGGAAAAAGCCGCGAAGGATTTCGTCTCGGAGGTGGACAGCGAGGCGGAACAGGCGATCATCCGCACGCTGCGGGAAGCCTACCCCGATCACTCGATTCTAGCAGAGGAAAGCGGCGCTTCCGGCAACTCGGAATACCAGTGGATCATCGATCCGCTCGACGGCACCACCAACTTCCTCCACGGCTTCCCGCAGTACGCGGTCGCGATCGCCCTCTCCCACCGCAACGTGGTCACCCAGGCCGTCATCTACGACCCGTCCCGCAACGACCTTTTCACCGCCACGCGCGGACGCGGCGCCTACCTCAACGACCAGCGCCTGCGCGTCTCCAAGCGCGCGTCGCTGGCGCCGAGTCTGATCGGCACCGGCTTCCCGTTCCGCCAGAACGAGCACATCGACATCTACCTCGCCATCCTGCGCGACATGATGAAGAACTCGGCGGGCGTGCGCCGCGCGGGTTCGGCCGCGCTCGACCTCGCCTACGTCGCCGCGGGCCGGCTCGACGGTTTCTGGGAATTCGGGCTCGCCCCCTGGGACATGGCCGCGGGCGCGCTGATGATCACCGAGTCCGGCGGGCTGGTGGGCGACCTGGCCGGCGAAAGCCGCTACCTGGAGACCGGTAACATCATCGCCGGCGCGCCGAAAGTATTCGTGGAACTGCTGCAGGCCATCACGCCGCACCTGACGCCGACGCTCAAGCGCGGCTGAACCGCCAGTTCAGAACCCGGATCGAACCGCCAAGACGCCAAGAGATACTATTCAGATAAACAACGCCGGAGATCTGGCACGGAATCAACGCAAGCCAGAATTCGCTCTCCCGGCGATTCTATTGGGATTCTCTTGGCGTCTTGGCGGTTCAATATTGATTTGCTTGTCGGGCTTGGCGGTTCGTCTTTCTTACTTCCGGGCGGGCCGCAGTTCCGCCAGTTCCTTCCCCATCGCGGGGTGGAGCTTCTGCAGTACCTTCAGGGCGGCTTCGTAATCGGCCGCGCGCCCGAGCCGCGCCGACGTCCGCCCGAACCCGAACCAGGCCTGGGCAAACTCGCCGTCGAGCCGGGTCGCCTCGCGGTACGCCGCCGATGCCGGCAGGTCGCGGTCCAGGTCGGCGTAACTCTCCCCGAGCAGGAACCAGGTCGAGGCCGTGCCGCCGCGCATCGCGTGCGCGTTGCTGAGCGTCTGGATGGCGCGCAGCGGCTGCTTGTCCTCGCGGTAGGCCTGGGCCAGCACGACGTAACCCGCCGCGTCGTCGGGCGACAGCCGCACCATCTCGGTATAGCACTCGATCGCGCGCTGGCGGCGGCCAGCCTCGGCGTGCGCGTATCCCGCCACGAACCACCAGCTGGCGTTGTTCTTGTCCTTGACCAGGTTATCCTCGGCGAACTTCGCGATGCCGTTCCAGTCCTTGCGCGCCTCCAGTTCGAGGATGCGCTTGCGGTTGCCGTCGGGCTCGCCCTGCAGATGGGAAAGCAGCACGGAGGTCGTGCCTTCGGGCAGCAACGCACTTGCCAGCATGGCCTGCGGCGTGCAGCCGACGCACGCCGCGAGCATGGATGCCATCGCCAGATTTCGCACCAGTTTCATGCTCATTGCGTCAATCGCGCCGCAGCGCGACCTCCCCGACGAACCCGGCCAGCAGCGCGTTGAACCTGGCCGGCTCGTCCGCGAACAGGGCGTGCCCGGCTCCCTCGAACAGCTCGGTGCGCGTCGCGGGCCGGTTCTGCTTCAGCGACTGGGCCTGTCCGGCGAATTGCTCGCTGACCACGTACAGCAGCGGCTTCGGGAACGCCCTCACGATGCCGCGCCAATGCTCCCTCGGCAGCGAGCGCGGGAACAGGGACAGGCTCGCCTCGAGCGGCATGCGCAGGGCGGCCTCCGTCAGCGCGGCAATCTCCGCCTCCTCGCGCAGCGAGCGGAAGCTGCCGCGAACGAAATCCTCGAGAGTAGCGCGCCGGTCGCGCTTCAGCGACTCGATGAAGCCGCCCGCGGCGGGGGGTTGCGGATCCTCGCCGACGGAAGTATCGACCAGCACCAGCGCGCTGATCCCGCCGCTGCCGTGCCGGCGCACGTACTCCAGCGCCTCCAGCGCGCCCAGCGACCACCCCACGAGCACCAGGCCCGGGTAGCGCGCGACGAACTCGCGCACGTCCTCGGCCCGCCGCGCGATGGTATAACCGCCGGCAGCGACGTCCGATTCCCCCTGCCCGCGGGGATCCAGTGCGGCAACGCAATGGGTTGCGCCGAGCCCCCGGAGCTGCTCGCGCCAGATCGCGGCCGGCATCGACCACCCCGGCACCAGGCCGATCACCGGCGGACGCATGGCCGCCATGCCCGGCGGGCACGCCTCCATCACGCGCAGACGCACGCCATCGGAAGTGACGAAACTCGTGCTTTTTATTTCAGGTTCCATGGCCGGCGCGGCGATCGCGGGCATGGTCATCAGGGCGCACAGCAGCAGGGTCGCCGCGGCACCGCGCGCCACGTCAGCGGGCGCCCGGCCCGGCCGCGGAGGGAGCCCGCTCGGCGGTGGGCAGCCGCCCGATCATCAGGTTCGAGCGGCTCTCCACGTTGTTCATCTGGTAGCCGAACCGGAACGGCAGCGGCCGGGGCTTTTCCTGCTCGTAGGCAGCCGCCAGCGACTTCTGGTACGCGTACTCGAACGGCGGGATCGGCACGCCGTATTCCCCGTAGACGCGCACGTCCCAGCCGTGCTTGCGCAGCAGGGGATAAGGCAGGCCGGTATCGTCCTGCACGAGGAAGCGGCTCACGTCGAGGATGGCCGCGCGCATGCGGGTGAACTCGCGGCCGTGCAGGAGATAGGAGGCCGCCTTGATCAGCGTCGTCGTCGCGCCCAGCGCGCGGATGCGGTCGAGGATCTCGGGATAGGCGACGATGGCGTTGTCCGTGGCGTCGAAAGCAAAATAGTCGAGCCGCTGCGCCCGCGCGGCCCCCGGCGCACGGAAATCGATCGAAAAGCCCCGCAGCTCGCGCTTGCGCCCCGAGGCGGGCTCCCTGGCTTCCGCAGAGCGCGGCAACTCCAGCGGCGAAACCCGCAGCACCTCCACGCCGGAGAGCGCCATCAGGACCATGAATACCGGCGTCACCCCGCGCAACTGCTCCGCCTTGAAACCCCTGTTCATGGTATCCGTGACGAAATAGTTGCGCGCGAACAGATTGATCATGAAGCTGCGCACGCCGGCGAGCAGGTGCGCGAATTCCTTCTCCGTCATCGCCTCGACCGCGGGCACGTCACCCAGGCGCTCGAGCCCGAACAGCACGTAGGACGGGCAATCGGGAAACAGCCAGTGCGCGTTGAGGAAGTCGGCGCCGCTGAACGGATAGAACAGGGTCTGGCCGCCGGGACAGCCGGTGGGCAGCTCGGTTTTGCGCCAGGTGACGAGCGCGGCGCGCTGACCGTCGCGCACCCTGGCCCACGATGCCTGCAGCACGCGGCTGTGTTCCTTCCAGGCGGTGGTAGCGGCGAGTTTCGCGTGATCCGGGTGGGTCGGCGGCAAACCGGCGAGGAGCCGCGCAATGGAATCGAGGCGGATGTCGGTCTGGGCCACCGCCGGCTGCGGCAGCAGCGAAAGGAGCAACAGCGCGCTGAGGACAACGGACAACAGATAACGCTTCAGGATCGACTCCGCTGACGATGACAAGACGTGATTCTATCAGCACGCGCGCAATCGCGCCGCGATGCTGCTGTCATCAGGCGATGCGGCCGCCCAGCCGGTCAGCGAGCCAGTCGGCGACGAGGTTCACGCCGACCTGGCGGTTGTCTTCCTGGCAATGCTCGCTGCCGCCCTCGTGCGCGGTGAGCACTCTCAGCGTCTTGTCCTTCGAGCCGACCGCATCGATCAGCTTTTGGGCAAATTCGAGCGGCACGATGTTGTCGTCTTCGCCGTGCAGGCAGTAGAACGGGCAGCGGATGCGCTCCGCCACGCCCGTCAGCCGGTAGTTCTCCAGCTTCTTCATGCAGGCGTCCATGTCCGGCATGCCCAGCACCCACGGCAACTGGAACTGCGGCGCCGACAGCTTGGTGCCGCCGGTCTCCATGATCCTGCGGCGCCTCACCCACGACTCGTGGTAATCCCAGTGGCCGCCCCAGGCGAGGCAGGCGGCGAAACGCGGCTCCATCGCGGCTGCGCGCGGCGCGTAATAGCCGCCCATGCTGAAACCCATCACCCCGATACGCTTCGGGTCGATTTCCGGCCGCCGGGACAGGTATTCGTAGGCCGCGCGCCCCGGCACCTCGTAGTCGTAGCGGCTCGGGATGCCCTGCAGGCGCAGTGCCTCGCCCTGTCCCGGCCCGTCGATCGCCAGCACGTGGATGCCGCGGCTGCCGATCTCGACGCCGCCGAACAGCACGGAGAGCTCCTTGGCGTTGTCGAGGCCGTCGAACATGACCATCGCTGGTGCCGGCCCCTTCACGTCGGCTTTGAGGAACCAGGCCGGCAGCGTGGTATTTTCATACGGAACTTCGACGCGCCCGATGTTCGGGTAGCGCCGCGCGATGCCCTTGTGAAAGCAGCGCAGGCAACTGCGGTAGGTATCCCACTTGCGCTCGGACGGTGCGATGAAGCGCTCCCCGCAGAAATAATAGACGGCGGCCCGCAGGTAGTAACTGCCGGCCGACAGTTGCCGGCCGTCGCGCTCGGCCGCGTCGCCGAACCCCTCGATGCGCCGCGCCATCGCGGTCCACTCTTCCCACCACTTCTCGTTGTCGCCGACGTGCGCCTTCAGCTTCTGCCCGACCTGGTCGATCTCGCCCAGCGCGGCCGCGCCCCACGTCTGCATCTCGATGCCGAACATCATGCCCTGCGACCACATGTGGTGGCCGGGGAAATACTCGAACCAGTGGCTCATGCGCCCTCGTCGTGAACGTGCCCAGGTTGATTCTAACCCCTGCGCAACTGGTTAAAATAACGACGATGCGCGCCGAAGCCCCGGAAGCCCTCTCCCGCCACACGCCCATGATGCAGCAGTACCTCCGCATCAAGGCG
>CAZOQY010000116.1:0-9278 GCA_964581835.1 uncultured Streptomycetaceae bacterium
ACCGGCGCCGCCAGCATGGCGATCGCGCTCCAGGCAGAGGCGCTGGGACTGCGCGCGCACCAGATGGGCGGCTTCGACGCCGAGAAGGCGCGCGCCGCCTTCGGCATTCCCGCCGAGTACACGCCGATGGCGATGATCGCGGTCGGCCACCAGGCCAGCGCCGACGTCCTCGACGAGGAAACCAAGGCCAAGGAACTCAAGGGCCGCGGCCGCAAGCCGCTGGCCGAGCGTTTCTTCGAGGGCGGGTGGGGCAAGGGCGTCACCGCCCAGGGATGAGGGATGATTTATGAGGGATGAGGAGGACAGTCGTAAGACGTTTTTAAACAGATTTTGGCATTTGTCTTTCCCTCATCCCTCATCCCTCCGCCCTCATCCCTGATGTTCGAGGCTTTCGTCCACGCCATCTTCTGGCCGTTCTTCCTGGGCTCGCTGGTGGGCATGATGTCCATCAGCAACCCGCTGTCGAAAATCCCGCTGTTCGTCTCCCTGACGGGCGACATGCCCGAGCGCGAGCGGCACGCGGTCGCGCGCCGCGCTTCGGTTTATGGCTTCGCCATGCTGACCCTCACGCTGTTCTTCGGCGTGCTGGTGCTGGAGGCGTTCGGCATTTCCTACGGCGCGCTGCGCATCGCCGGCGGCCTTACCATCTCGCTGCTCGGCTACCGCATGCTGTTCGGCTACGGCTACGTCGGGCTGACGGCGAAAGGCGGGCAGGGCAACATCGCCGTGTTCCCGCTGGCGATGCCCGCCATCAGCGGGCCGGGCGCGATCGCCGTGGTGATCGGCATCTCGACCGAGATCGCCGAGCTCGATACGACGCTGTACAAGGCGATCGCTTACGCGGCGGCCGTCACCAGCCTTTTCCTGACCTGCCTCTCGATCTGGCTGACCTTCCGCTCGGCGCGCTTCCTGTCGAAGGCCATGGGGCCCGACGCGATGGAGGCGATCACCCGCATCATGGGCTTCCTGCTGGTGTGCATCGGCGTGCAGTTCGTCGGCTCCGGCGTGCGCACGTTCATCGCCGGGCAGTAGCGCCGGGGACGGGTCAGGCCATGCCGATGGGCTCGGCCAGGTCCTCGCGCACCTTGCCCGGCCGGGCGCGCATCAGGTCTTCCATTTCCCCGCGCACTTTCGCGTAGCCGGGATCGTCGAACAGGTTGTCCATTTCGCGCGGATCGTTGGCGAGGTCGTAGAGCTCGCCCGCGCCCGATTCCAGTTCGAAGGTGCACTTGTAACGCTTCGTGCGCACCGTGCGCAGCTTGAGCCACACGCCGCAGCGCGACGGGTGCACGTGCCATTCGCTCCAGGCGGCATCGCGCGTCTCCGGCCTGCCCGCGAGCAGGCCGGCGAGGCTGCGGCTCTGGATGCCGTCGGGGCGCGGCACGCCGGCGGCCTCGTAGAAAGTCGCGGCGAGATCGAGGGTGGAAACCGGTTCGGCCACCACCCGGCCGGCCGCAACGCCCGGGCCGCGCGCGATCAGCGTCACCCGCATCAGGTCGTCGTACGGCGTCGGTCCCTTCAGGTACAGGCCGTGGTGGCCCAGCATGTCGCCGTGGTCGGTGGTGTAGACCACCAGCGTGTTCTCCGCCAGCCCGAGTGACTCCAGCGCGTCGAGGACGCGGCCGACGTTGTGGTCGATCAGCGAGATCATGCCGTAGTAATTCGCCGTCATTTCCGCGAGCTGCGCGTCGCTCTGGTCGGGCATGCGCGAGCCTTCGGCGCGGAACTTGAGCATCGCGGGGTCGGCCAGTTGCGGCGTCGACTCGAGAGAGGCCTTGTGCCACCACGGCCGCCGCTCGAGGTCGCGCACGCGGTGCGCCGGCAGCACCACGTCCTTCGGGTCGTACATCGAGCTCCACGGCCCGGGACAATCGAACGGGTGGTGCGGGTCGGGGAAAGATACCCAGGCGCAGAACGGCTCGTCCGCCGCGCGGGCCCCGAGCCAGCGGATCGCGCGGTCGCCGATCCAGGTGCTGCTGTGCCATGCCACCGGCAGCGCCGAGTTCCACGTCTGCGCGGCGCCGGTTCCCGGGCGCGTTTCAGCCGCCCACGCTTTCAGGCCTTCCTCGTTCTCGCCGCGGGAGACGAGCCAGCGCTCGTAATGCCCCATCGGCGGGCGGTCGAGCGGACGCGTCCTGTGCATGTGGCCCAGCACGGAAAGCTCGACGTGCTCGAAGCCCATGTACGGCCCGAACCAGTCCGGTCCGTACTTCGCCTGGCTCTTGTTGCACTCCGGCGTGCCGGTCGCCGCGAAGGTCGCCTTGGTCGAGAAATGCGCCTTGCCGATGAACGCCGTCCGGTAGCCGGCGCGGGCCAGCGTGCCGGCAAAGCCGCCGTTCCCCACCCGCGGGTCGAGGTCCACGCCGTTGTCCCACACGCCGTGCGTCAGCGGCAGCATGCCCGTGAGGATCGAGGCGCGCGACGGCTGGCAGACGAGGTTGGGGGTGATGTTGGCGGAGAAGCGCGTGCCCCGGCGCGCGAGCAGGTCGAGGTGCGGCGTGCGCAGCGCCGGGTTCTCGAAGCCGTTGCAGTCGGCGCGCTGCTGGTCCGACGTGATGAGCAGGATGTTGGGACGCTTCGCGTTCATGCGGTTTCTTCCGATTGGGCGATGGCGCTCGCCGCGCGCATCGGCGGGGATTATTTCTCGATCATCCCGGCTTCCTTCGCGGCTTTCGCCCAGACGCCGGTTTCAACGCTCATGCGCTTGCCCATCGTCTCGGGCGAGCCGCCCACCACTTCCAGCCCGGCGTCGAACAGCCGCTGCGCGACCGCGGGATCCGAGAGCGCCTTGTTGAAGGCGGCCGACAGCCGGGCCACCACCTCGTCCGGCACGCCGCGCGGCGCGACCGCGCCGAACCACTGCGACATGTCCATGTCCGGGAATCCCATCTCGGCCAGCGCCGGGACCTCCGGCAGCGCCCTGGAGCGCGCCCGGGACGTCACCGCGAGCAGCTTGATCCTGCCCGCTTTCGCCTGCGGCACGAGCGGGGCGGAGCCGAGCACCGCCACCGGCACGTGTCCGCTCACCAGGTCCACGACCGCCTGGCCGCCGCCCTTGTAGGGCACGCCGATCATGTTCACCCTGGCCATGCGGAAGAACACGCCGGCGGCGACCGCCTGGGTGCCGGTCGCGGACGACAGCGCGTACGAGATCGCCCCGGGCCGCGCCCTTGCCGCCTTCAGCAGATCGGCGACCGAGCCCCAGCCGGGCGCGGGATGGACCGCGATCACGATCGGCTGGTTGGTCAGGATCGTGACCGGGCGCAGGTCGCGCTCGGCCCGGTACGACAGCGACGGCCGCAGCACCGGCTGGTAGAAGGACGAGTCGGAGCCGACCACGATCGTGTGCCCGTCGGCGGGGCCGCGCACCAGCGCCTCGATGACGATGCTGCCCGCGCCGCCGGGCCGGTTCTCGATGATGACCGGCTGCCCCAGCTCTTTCGAGACGATATCGCCGGTCATCCGCGCGGAAACGTCCGTGGTCCCGCCCGGCGCGAAGCCGACCAGCACGCGGATCGGCCGCGACGGCCAGCTTTGCGCCAGCGCGGCGGAACACAGGCCGGACATCAGTAACGCGAGCGCGATTTTTCTCATCGTGTGCCTCATCCGGCGCCCGACAGGGGCGCGCCGGTCATTATCGCAGAAAGCCGTTTCGCGGCCGTGCTAGCATGCAGGCAATCGCTTTGCCGCCTGACGCGCATGGCACAACACGCGACATCCCGCCTGCCCAACATCGTGCTGGTCCTCGCCGACAACCTCGGCTGGGGCGAGCTGGGCTGCTACGGCGGCGGCGCGCTGCGCGGGGCGCCGACGCCGCGCATCGACCGGCTGGCCTCGGAAGGGTTGCGGCTGACGAACTTCAACGTCGAGAGCGACTGCGTGCCGACGCGCTCGGCGCTGATGACCGGCCGCCACCCGATCCGTACCGGCGCGATCCAGTCGGTGCCCGCCGGGCTGCCGCAGGGCATCGTGCCGTGGGAGGTGACGCTCGCGCAGCTGCTTTCCGCGGCGGGCTATGCCACCGCGATCCACGGCAAGTGGCACCTGGGCGATCGGCCGGGGCGCTACCCGCACGAGCGCGGTTTCGACGAGTGGTACGGCATCCCGCGCACCACCAACGAGAGCATGTTCACCGCGTCGCCCGGCTACGATCCGGCCGTGGCGCCGCTGCCGTACGTCATGGAAGGGAACAGGGGCGGGCCGGCGCGGGATGTCGCGGTCTACGACCTCGCGATGCGGCGCCGGATCGATTCCGATCTGGTCGCGCGCTCGATCGACTTCATGCGCCGGCAGGCGAAACAGGGCAAGCCGTTCTTCGCCTACGTGCCGCTTACCCAGCTGCACTACCCGACGATTCCGCACCTCGACTTCGCCGGACGCACCGGCGCCGGCGACTTCGCCGACTCGATGGCGGAAATGGACCATCGCGTGGGGCAGCTGCTCGACGAGGTGGACGCGCTGGGCCTGCGCGAGCGCACCGTGTTCATCTTCGCGAGCGACAACGGTCCGGAGTTTCGCCGCCCGTGGCGCGGCACCGCCGGGCCGTGGACCGGCACCTACCACACCTCGATGGAGGGCGCGCTGCGCGCGCCGTTCGCGATCCGCTGGCCGGGGGAGGTGCCCGCGGGCGGCGTGTCCAACGAAATCGTGCACGTCACCGACCTCTACGCGACGCTCGCGCGCGTGGTAGGCGCCGGCGTGCCCGCCGACCGGCCGATCGACGGCGTGGACCAGCTCGACTTCTTCCGGGGACGCCGCGCGAAGTCGAACCGCGAGGGCTTCGTCTACTACATCAAGCAGGAACTGCGCGCCGCCAAGTGGCGCGACTGGAAGATGCACCTCGTGTGGGAGCCTGAGCCCAACGCCGGTCCCAACCACCTCGAGACGCCGTGGATCTTCAACCTGGTGCAGGATCCCAAGGAGGAGACCGACGTCGGCAACCAGGCGAGCTGGGTGCGCCGGCCGCTGCGGGTGCTGATCCACGAATTCCAGGAAAGCCTCAAGATCCACCCGCCGATCCCGCCGGGCGCGCCCGACGGATACGTGCCCGAAGCCCGGAAAGCCTGAAAAATAAAAAAGCCCGCCATCGGCGGGCTTTTCCGGTTGCGCGGCGCTCTAGCGCATGTTGGCGCCGGCGGTCGTGCCGAGCGGCACCGCGTCCTCGACGTGCTCGTTGAGGAAATTGAACTCGAGCTTGGTGCCGACCGGGTCGTAGAGGAAGACCTGGTAGCCGGCGTCCTTGATGTTCTGCTCCTCGAACTCGATGGCGAGCTTCTTCAGGCGCTTGCGGAACTCCACGGCGCCGGAGGACTTGAACGCGATGTGGTCCACGCTGCCGTTGTGCTTGTCCTTGACGAAGGAGCCCTTGGGGAAGCGCGCGCCGACGTGGATGATGGGGTTGTCGCCGTCGTAGAGCCAGATGCCGCCGAACCTGAAGTCGGGGCGGGGGCCGGTTTTCAGGCCCAGCACGTCGCCGTAGAACTTCTCGATGGCGGGCAGGTCCTCCTTCGCGCAGCGGATGTTGAGATGCAGGAAGCCTTCGAAAAATTTCATGGTCATCCCTCCCGGGCATTGAAACGGCCGGTCAAAATCCTAGCATAAACGACGGGGGAGGCTGCCGCGATGCTTTTGCAATCGGGCCGGCCGGGGCAAAATAGCCGTTCGTTCGATACCGGACCCGCTGCTTGCGAGGAAGGCGAGGCTCATTTGAATAACGGTGCCAATCCGGGCAAGCCGCCGTACCGGCTGAACGTCGGCTGCGGCAGGAACGTGATGGAAGGCTGGGTCAACCTCGACTCGATTGCCCTGCCGGGCGTCGACCTCGTCTGCGACCTGGAAAACCTGCGCACCCGCCCGATCGGGTTGCCGGACGAGTCGGTGGAGGAGTTCCTGCTGTCCCACGTGATCGAGCACATCCGGGACAGCCTGTGCCTGATGCAGGAGCTCTGGCGTCTGGCGGTGCCGGGGGCCACGGCGGTGATCCGCGTGCCTCATGGCGGCAACGACGATGCCTGGGAGGACCCCACGCACGTGCGCCCCTATTTCATCGGCAGCTTCGGTTATTTTTCCCAGCCTTACTATTGGCGCGCGGACTACGGCTACCGGGGCGACTGGCGGCCCGACAAGATCGTGTTGCTGGTGGACAGGAAGCGTTGCGCGGGCTTGAGTCCCGAGCAGGCATTCACTAAGATTCAATCGGAAAGAAACGTGGTAAAGGAAATGATCTGCGAATTGAGCGCCGTGAAGCCGCTGCGGGAACCCCGGCGGGAGCTGCAGACCGCGGCGCAATTCGAAATTTCACTGGTCGACTGAAAGGCGCCGTCGTCCGCGTGGACAGGACCGCCGGTCGACGCGAAGGGTGAACAACCATGCCGATATACGAATACCTGTGCAAGCAGTGCGACAAGCGCTTCGAAAAACTGGTCCGCGCGACGACGACCGTGGAATGCCCCGCCTGCGGGAACAAGTCCGTGGAGAAGCAGCTGTCGGTGTTCGCGATGGGCACGCCGGCGCTGACGTCGACGGCGATGAGTCCGTCCGAGGCGGCCGCGTGCGGCATGTGCGGCGACCCGCGCGGGCCGGGCGCCTGCTCGCTCGATTGAACAGCAAGGCGAAAGTCGAAAGGCGAAAGGCGGAAGGGCCCGGGCCCGGGCGCGTGCGCGACCCGGGCGCCGATTCGAAACCCGCATGCTGATCACGCCCGCTTACGCCGCGATCTTCGCGCTGCTGTTCGTGGCGCTGAGCATTCGCACCATCCGGCTGCGGCGTCGCGCCCGGGTGGGGATCGGCAGCGGCGGCGACGCCGCCCTCGAGCGGGCGGCGCGCGTCCACGCCAACTTCGCCGAGTACGTGCCGTTCGCGCTCGTGCTGATCTATTTCCTCGAAATCGAGACCGCCGGGAATACCTGGATACACGGGTTGTGTATCGCCCTGCTGGCCGGCCGCCTGCTGCACGCGTACGGCGTGAGCCAGGTGCGGGAGAACTACCGCTTCCGCACCGCCGGCATGGCGCTGACCTTCACCGTGATCCTGTCGGCGGCGTTCCGGTTGCTGTATGCCTACGCGTCGGCGCTCGGTGTTTAGGACCAGTTAACCGCAGGCGCGGAAAGTTTCAATAATTCGACCCTTGCCGAGTAACTACAATGTAGTTACACTGCATTTATGAGTACGCTTCGCTTCGAGTGGGATAATCGGAAAGCGGCAATAAATCTGAAAAAGCACGGGGTGAGCTTCGAGGAAGCCAGGACGGTCTTTTTCGATGAACGCGCCAGACTTATTGACGACCCAGATCACTCCGAGGACGAAGAACGCTTTGTTTTACTGGGAATGAGCAGCGCCCTTCGTGTTCTGCTTGTCTGTCACTGCTACCGGAGTAAAGGCAATGTCATTCGAATTATCTCCGCACGCAAGGCGGTTTCCAGGGAATCCAAAACTTACTAATCGGGTGCCATATGCGCAAAGAGTACGACTTCTCCAAAGCACGGAAAAATCCGTACGCGTCACAACTCAAGAAGCAGATCACGATTCGGCTTGACGAAGAGTCCATCACATACTTCAAGGCGATTTCTGAAGAGGTTGGCGTTCCGTACCAAAGCCTCATCAACTTATATTTGCGAGACTGCGCAATGTCGCAGCGCAAACTAAATCTGAATTGGAAGTGAGCGTCTTCGTTGTGGCGGAGATTTAACTTTGGATGCAACGGACCGCGTTCCGCGACCGTTGATGATCGACGTTAAAGAAAGCGGCCGGCTGTTTCCAGCCGGCCGTTGCATTCTATGTCTTGAATCTCTTGGCGTTCTTGGCGGTTCGTTGCTTTTATTATTTGTTTCTCTCTGCGCCTCTGCGGTTCATTAGTCAGCTTTTGACGCCTGCGCCACGGGCGCAGGGGCGAAGCCCTGCCAGCCGCCGCCCAGCGCCTTGACGAGGTCGGCCACCGCCGCGCGCTGCACGCGCAGCGCGTCGCTGCGGTTCAGTTGCGCCTGCAGCAGGCTGCGCTCCGCGTCGATCACCTCGAGCTGGGAGAGCAGGCCGCTGCGGTAGCGCACGATGGCGAGCCGCAGGGCTTCCGTCAGCGCGACGGTGCGCGCGCTCTCGGCGTCGAACGCCTCGCGCGCCTTCGCCTGGGTGTTCAAGGCCTGTCGCACTTCGGCAAACGCTTCCTGCAGCGTCTTCTGGTACTGCGCCACCGCCTGGCGCTCGCGCGCTTCCACGGCTTGCACTTCGCCGAACAGGCGGCCGCCCTGGAAGATCGGCTGCGCCAGCCCGAACGCGAGCGACCAGACGCGCGCCGGGCCGGAGAAGAGGTCGCCCAGCGACGTGCTTTCGCTGCCGTAGAAGCCGGACAGCGCGATGCGCGGGAACAGGTTGGCGCGCGCCTCCGAGATGCGGGCGTTGGCGCCGATCAGGATCTGCTCGGCCTGGACCACGTCGGGGCGGCGCAGCAGCAGGTCGGAGGGCAGCCCCTCGGGCACGACCGGCGCCGCCGGCCCGCCCTGCTGCTCGTTGCGCGCAACCGCGCCTTCCATGATGGCGCGCGGGCTGCGTCCGAGCAGCACGGCCAGCGCCAGTTCCTGCGCGGTGCGGTTGGCTTCGAGCGCGGGCAACTGGGCGCGGGCCGCTTCGACCTCGGCCTCGAGCTGGCGCAAGGTGAAATCGTTGATGAGGCCCGCGGTGCTGCGCACCTTCTGCAGGTCGTAGCCTTCGCTGCGCAGCTTCAACGCGCGGCGCGTGGCTTCGACCTGTGCGTCGAAGGCGACGAGGCCGTAGTAGGCGCGCACCACTTCGGTCGCGAGCGTGATGCGCACCGTCTGGCGCGCGGCCTCGGTCGCCAGCAGGTCGGCGCGGGCGGCCTTGCTCGCGCTCTGCAGGCGGCCCCACAGGTCCACCTCGTAGGCGACGTTCAACTGCGCGCGATAGTTGTTGTTCTCGATCGCGTTCGCCGGCAACTGGAAGGACGAGCGCTGGGAGTTGCGGGTGCGGTCGCGCTGGAACGTGGCGTCGATGGACGGGTAGAACTGCGAGTCCGCCACCCGCGCCAGCGCGCGCGCTTCGTCCACCCGTGCCGTCGCGAGCGCGAGATCCTGGTTGTAGGTCAGCGCTTCCTCGACCAGCTTGTCGAGGGCGGGGTCGCCGTACAGCGACCACCAGCGGTCGCCGGTTGCGCTGACGCCGCGGGCAGGCGTGTCTTTCCATGTCGTGGGAAGCTCGGCGGCCGGCCGCTGGTAGTCAGGACCCAGCGCGCAACCGGCGATTGCGAAAGTCAGAAGGAAGAAGGCAGA
>CAZOQY010000117.1:0-4145 GCA_964581835.1 uncultured Streptomycetaceae bacterium
CGCTGAAAGGCATCGCGAAGAACATCACCTGCCCGATCTACATCGTGGCGGGCACGAAGGACCGCCTGACGCCGGTGGAAGCCGCGAAGCAGCTCGCGGCGGAAGTGTCCGGCCCGTGCGTGCTGTCCATCATCGAGGGCGGCAACCACGTCGTGAACAACCTCTGGTACCAGTACCGCGACCAGACCGCCGACTGGATGGCTGAGCGTTTGGGTGTGCCCAAGCGCTAAGGCGGAAGGCGCAAGCAAAAGACGAGCAGCGAGTAACGAGCAACGAATCACTTTTTCAAGAGAATCGACATGGCCCGCAAGAAAACCGCAGAGCCGAAATCCATCAAGGCTTCCGGCATCGACCGGAAGCGCGCGCCGAAGGCGGGGCCGGACGGGCTCTACGACCCGGCCGACCCCGGCCACCGCTGGGATCGGCCGCTCCAGGCGTCCGGGCGCATGCAGGTGGATTTCGAGGAGCGCGTGGATTTCCGCCGGCTGCACGAGTACCGGCTCGCGCGCACGCGCGACGCTCTGAAGAAATCGGGCCTGGGCGCGCTGCTCGTCTTCGACCAGTACAACATCCGCTACATCTCCAGCACGGTGATCGGCGAGTGGGCACGCGACAAGCTGACGCGCTGGTGCCTGCTCACCGGCAACGGCGAGCCGTGGGTTTGGGATTTCGGTTCCGCCGCGCGCCACCACAAGCTGTACGCGCCGTGGCTGCCGAAGAACCATTGCCTCGCCGGCAACGTCGGCCTGCGCGGCGCGATCAATCCCAGGGTCGGCCTGTTCGAGGCCGCCGCGAAGGAGATCCACGACATCCTCAAGCAGGAAGGCGTGTCGAAGATGCAGATTGGCATCGACGTGTGCGAACCGCGCTTCCTGTTCGCGCTGCAGAAGCTGGGCCTGAAGGTGGTGGATGGCCAGCAGGTGATGCTCGACGCGCGCGAGATCAAGAGCCACGACGAGATCACGCTGCTCAACATCGCCGCGGCGATGGGCGACGGCGTCTACCAGGACATCTTCGAGATGCTCAAGCCCGGCGTGCGCGAGAACGAGATCGTCGCGCACGCGACCAGGCGCTTCTACGAGATGGGCTCGGACTGCGTCGAGGCGGTGAACGCCATCGCCGGCGAGCGCTGCAGCCCGCACCCGCATAACTTCACCGACCGGCTGATCCGCCCGGGCGACCAGGCTTACTTCGATCTGATCCAGACCTACATGGGCTACAAGACGTGCTACTACCGCACCTTCACGGTGGGCAGCGCCACGCCGGCCCAGCACGACGCCTACAAGAAGGCGCGGGCGTGGATGGACGGCGCGATCGCGATGCTGAAGCCGGGCGTGTCCACCGTGGACGTCGCCAGGGCCTTCCCGAAATCCACCGAAATCGGCTTCGAGAGCGAGATGGCGGCGTTCGGTCTCAACTTCTGCCACGGCCTCGGCATGGGGCTGCACGAGCGGCCGCTGATCTCGCGGCTGAACTCGTTCAAGGACCCGTATGAACTGAAGGCCGGCATGGTGTTCGCGGTCGAGACCTTCTGCCCGGCGAAGGACGGCATCTCCGCTGCGCGCATCGAGGAAGAGGTGGTGCTGACGCCGACGGGCGCGAAGGTGATCACGCTGTTCCCGGCGCAGGAATTGCCGATTGCTAACAAGTACTAGAACTGCGTCGCAGATGAATCGTCTCAGGTGCAGCGTCTCAGATAATGCGTCTCAGGTAAGGCGGGTTGTACACGACGCCCTATCTGCGACGTCTTATCTGCGACGTCTTATCTGAGACGTAGTATCTGCGACGTTTTACCCGGAGGTAGTTTGGACACGAAAGTGAAAAGCAAGAAAGCGGCGGCGGACGACAGCATCGGCCGCGAGACGCGGCTCGAGCTCTACCGCCAGCAGCTGGAACTGCGCTACTGCGAGAAGCGCGCCTACGATCTTTTCCTGCAGAACCTGATCAAGGGCACGAGCCACCTCTCGCTCGGCCAGGAAGCGATCGCGGCGGGCTTCGGCGTGGCGATGCGGCCGGACGACTGGACGTTCTGCACCTACCGCGGCCACGCGCACACGCTCGCGCGCGGCGCGTCCATGACTGGCGTGCTGGGCGAGCTGATGGGGCGCGAATGCGGCCTGCTGGGCGGCAAGGGCGGCTCGATGCACCTGACCGACGTCGCCAGAGGCGCGATGGGCTCCTACGCCATCATCGGCGCGCATCTGCCCGTGGCGGCCGGGGCGGCATGGAGCGCGCAGTACCGCGGCACCGAGCAGGTGGCGGTGTGCTTCTTCGGCGACGGCACTACCAACATCGGCGCGTTCCACGAGGCGCTCAACTTCTCCGTGGTGTGGAAGCTGCCGGTGATCTTCGTGTGCGAGAACAATCTCTACATGGAGTACACGCCGATCAGCGCCGTCACCGCGGTCGAGCACCCGGCGGCGGACCGGGCCGGCGCCTACAGCCTGGAGAGGGTGGTGATCGACGGCAACGACGCCGACGAGGTCTACGCCACCGCTTCGAAGTTCATGAGCCGCGCCCGCCAGGGCGGCGGGCCCGCCCTGATCGAGGCGATGACCTACCGCCACAGCGGCCACTCCCGTGCCGACCCGGGCAAGTACCGCCCGGAAGGCGAACTGGAAAAATGGCTCGAGCGCGACCCGCTCAAGCTCTACCGCGAGCGGCTGGTGAAGCTGGGCGTCGCGGAAGCGACGCTGAAGGACATGGAAGGTGAGGCAATGAGAAAAGTGGACGAGGCGACGGCGGCTGCCAAGGTTTCCCCGGTGCCGTCGTTGTCCGCCATCGAGAAAGACGTCTGGGCGGATGGGAGTGTCGCATGGCGGAACTGACCTATCGCGACGCGGTCGCGGCGGGCATCGCGCAGGAGATGGAGCGCGATCCCAGCGTCGTCTTTCTGGGCGAGGACGTGGCCCACGCCGGCGGCGTGTTCAAGGCCACCGTCGGTCTGCTCGAGAAGTTTGGACCGAAACGCGTGCGCGACTGCCCGATCTCGGAGCAGGCGATCCTCGGCGCGGCCATGGGCGCGGCGATGACCGGGCTGAAGCCGATCGCCGAGATCATGTTCTCGGACTTCCTCGCGGTGTGCTGGGACATCGTCGCCAACGAAATCGCCAAGACGCGCTACATGACCAACGGCCAGATCACGCTGCCGCTCGTCATCCGCACCGCCAACGGCGCGGGCTCGCGCTTCGGCGCGCAGCATTCGCAGGCGGTGGAAAACTGGGCGATGGCGGTGCCGGGCATCAAGGTGGTGGCGCCGGCGTTCCCGGCCGACGTGAAGGGCATGCTGGCGGCGGCGGTGCGCGATCCCGACCCGGTGCTGTTCTTCGAGCAGAAGTCGCTCTACTCGATGAAAGGCGAAGTGCCGGACGGCGAGCACGTCGTCCCCCTGGGCAAGGCGAAGGTGCTGCGCCGGGGCGGCGACTGCACGATCGTCGCGCTGGCCTCGATGGTGCACCGCTCGCTCGCGGCGGCCGAGATCCTGGAGAAGGAGCACGGCATCAAGTGCACGGTGGTGGACGTGCGCTCGCTGGTGCCGCTCGACACCCAGACCATCCTGTCGGAAGTGGTGAAGACCGGGCGGCTCGTCACGGTCGAGGAAAACCCGCGTTTGTGCGGCTGGGGCGCGGAGATCGCGTCCATCGTCGCCGACGAATGCTTCTGGGACCTCGACGGCCCGATCGTGCGCATCACCACGCCGCACATCCCGCTGCCTTCGGCGGATGCGCTGGAAGACGCGACCATCCCGTCGGTGGAGCGGATCGTGCGCGAGTTGCGGGAGAAGATCGATTGAGCCGTCGATGACGGCTCAAGAATGCGTCGCAGATAAAGCGTTGTGGACAAAGCTCGCAGTACCTGAGACGCCTTATCTGAGACGTAGTACCTGAGACGCTGTATCTGAGACGCAGTTAAAGGAAAGTTTTCATGGACGTCATCATGCCGCAGCTCGGCGAGACGGTCGCCGAGGGAACGGTCACCAAGTGGTACAAGAAGGTCGGCGACGCGGTGGCCGCCGACGACGTGCTGTTCGACGTCGAGACCGACAAGGTCAGCACCGAGGTGCCGGCGCAGGCGAACGGCGTGCTGGCCGAGATCCTCGTGGCCGAGGGCGCCACGGTGAAGGTAGGAGCAAAGCTCGCGGTCAT